>NC_007677.1:3330000-3551823 GCF_000013045.1 Salinibacter ruber DSM 13855 | reverse complement strand
CCAGGCCAAGCTCAGTCTCGCGAGCAGGGGGGCTCGCCAGGGTGATCGGAGACGAAGACGAGAAAAGGTGGTGCTAGGCCCCTCGGGCCGTGTGCGGCCCCAAACAGCCGGTTCCGAGGCCGACCCGGGGGCGGCCCTCCAAAACGAATGTTTTAGGGCCCCAGAAGGATGCCGAGAGGGCCCCAAAGACGACGGTCAAGGCTCACTCCGTGCCGCGCCGCCCAAACCGGGAACGCCTCGCTTTGCCCTCATCGGAACGGGCCTACTGCGGGCCGACACGGGCCCCGCTGGAAACGCGCACAGCGACGTTGCGACACCGCCGCTGTGGACCGCTAGACGGTCGTGAGACAATTCGGGAGTACGAACGATAATCATCGCCCGCGGCAACGTCAAGAACCGAGGCGGCGCGGGCCCTCCCGGGCCGGCGGCCCCGCCGACGGAGAATATTCAACACGAGATTGTCCGGACGCAGTTGTCCTCGTCCCCGGCCCATCCATACATTGCGTTCTACAGTCTCCGGCACTCGGTGCCGGGTTCGCATACGTTTTCGAGCAACCCCGACGGTTTGATGAGCGATCCAGGCATTAAAGCACTCAGCAAGAAGGCAACGGAAGAGCAGGCCGCCTGTCCGGTTACGCTGGTGGTCAGCGGAAACATGGTGACCGGGCACATCGTGGCGCGAGACACCTTTGAGGCGGACACGACCCGGATGGTAGAAATGGCGCAAGAGCAGGCCGAGGACGACGAGGCCGTGCAGGCCATGGGCGATTCAATCTCCGCCATGCTCGACGAGGTGGGTGCGTCCGACGACGGGACGTTCGTGCACGTGTCCGTTCAGGAAGTCATGACCGGCGCGGAGGCCATCAACCTGGGGGGGTCGGTCTTCCGGTTCCGTACGAGCGAGATTGAGGGATACACCATCGGGACGGTGGAAACGCGAGAAGGATAGGGCACTGGGGGGATCCGTTCGGCCGTCCTGGCGGAGCAGCCCCGTCCCACGCTGCTCCGCCGTCGTGGCGGTGGCCGCGCCGCGACCTACTCGTCGTACGTAATCGTGACGGTGCGCCCCTCGTACTCAATCTCTACGCCGTCCTCCACGCGGGTCACCGTCGCGACCGACCGATCGAGGTCGGGTTCCTTGCCCTTCAAGAACGCGCGGACGGTCTCCTCCGCCACGGCCACGTGCTCCGGCTGTTCGCCGAGCTGATCTACATCCTCGGCCGCGTCGAACAGAAGCGGCGTGAGCTGGGCAATCGAGGTGGCCGCGATGAACTCGGGGGTGGGGCCTTCCATGTCTTCCATGATGAAGCGAAGAAGTTGGGCAGGAAAGTGAACGAGGCCTCGCTCTGAACCGCTCTCTCGTAGAACGAGCGCGTGACCCGGTTGAATTAGGGAAGCGTCGCGATGTTTTGGGGGACACGCGCCCCCAGCTCGTCGCTCCGGCACAAATCATCCAAAACGAAAGCGCCCACGACCTCACTGTTGTTCGGGGGCCGCGGGCGCGGTGGTGGGGACCGAGACGTTTGAACGGGACGTCGCTACACCGAAATATCGGCGAGCTGGGCCTCTACCTCGTCCCGTCGGTCCTGCAGGAACGGGGGCAGCATCAACGTGGTGCCGAGCTCGTCAACGGACTCGTCGTGGAGGAAGCCGGGCGGGTCCGTTGCGATTTCGAAGTTGACGCCGTTCGGGTCGCGGAAGTAGAGAGAGTGGAAGTAGTTGCGGTCCTTCATCGTGGTCACGTCGTGGCCGGCGTCGCGGAGCCGCTGGCGAATGGCCCGCTGATGCTCGTCGTCCGACACCCGGAACGCCACGTGGTGGACCGTGCCGTAGCCCCATTGCCCCTCGTGCATGTTGGGCTCGTTGTAGAGGTCGATGAACTGGGCATGGTCGGGGCCGGGCACCCGGAATCGGGTCCAATCGCCGTTCTGGGGGGTTGGCTCGTGGTCCACCTGCTCGTACCCCATCAGCTCGAGGACCTCCGTGGTCAGTTGGCCATTGTGGGGGTGAATGGTGACCCCGTGAAACCCGCGCACCGCGTGCTCGGCGGGCACAGGGCCGTCGGCCCACGGCTCAATGTCGGATGTTCCCGTGATGAGCTCCAGGGGCTGATCGTCGTGGTCTTGAAACTGGATCACGGTCCGCCCGAAGCGCTCCGTCACGGGATACAGGGTGGCTTCGTCGGCCGCGTCGAGCCGATCCACCCAGTAGTCCACGGCCCCCTCCGGAATCGTAAAGGCCGTGGCCGTGGCCTGTCCCCGTCCCACCTGCCCCTTCTGGATGCTGTGATGGGGTTTGAAGGTGAGAACGGTCCCCGGCGTGCCCGTCTCGTCGGCGTAGTAGAAGTGATACATCGTCGGTCCCTGGAATGCCTCCGAGGGGTTGTTGAAGAGGACCGTCTGCTTAACCAGGCGAAGCCCCAAGACGCCCGTGTAGAAGTCAAGGTTTTCCTGCGGGTCGTGCGCGTAGGCGGTGACATGGTGGATGCCGGATACTGGATCGCTCATGAATGGAAGGGCTTTTTTCAAAAAAGGCGACGGGACGGGGGGGAAGACATAGCGACGTGATCGCTTCGACGTACGTTCACCCCCGTGGGCACAGTCTACAAACCCTGGTGCCGAAAATTGTTCGAGCGAACAACGTTGAGAAGGACCGGGCCGTTGCGAGAACGGATGCCTGGGTTGGGGCGTCTCGTGGTGGGGCGGGGGCTCGTGTCGCCACACGAGTCCGGGGCGGTTCAGATGAGCGGGCCGCCGCCGAAAGACGTTGGTGGGGCCTTGGTGGGACCTACAGAAGAATCCGGCTAGCAGTGCCGACGATTCGGTCGATCAACGCGTCCCGAAACTGCTCGGCCCGGACGGCGGCGAGCCCCGCCTGTTTGAGTGCCTCCATCTCGGCCACGTCCTTCTGACCCCGAACGAGCGACTCAAACTCTTCCCGGGAGAGCTCCCCCTGCTCCAGCAGGCGCCCCCATCGTTTCAGGTCGTCCTGCGTCTGGTTCAGGAACGCTTCACCATCCTCGAGGGCAGCCTCTTGCATTTCCTGGAGGTGCGTCCGGGCCAGGTCGGTGACCTCGTCTCTGAGGGCGTCGAGAAACGCGTCAACGTCGGGCATCAGTCCAGAGACTGGATTGATGAGAGGGTGCGGGCGCACGGTGCGGGGCCGCGCTACGGGCTGTTGCGGACCTCGTCGGGCTTCTTCTTGCCGCTCTCCAGCTCGATGATGGTGTCGAAGGCGCGAGCGATCTGAGTCTTCTTTTCCTCAACAAACGTCGCCGAGAATGCGGATTGCTCCTCCCAGTCGGCCAGAAACCCCCCTAGAAGATCCCGGTCGGGATCGATAAGGATGCGCCACTGCCGGGCTGAGATCTCGTTCTCGGGGCGTCCCTTCGCAAACTCGTAGGCCTTCTCCAACTCGGTTTTTAGGTGTTGAACGGCGTCGGCATGCTCCGCATAGGGCGCGGTGGCCTTATCCATCAGGGCTAGGGCCTCCACCTTGAGCGAGGTGGCCTGCTCGTACGCCCGGGCGTTAAATTCGGAGATGGTGGGCCCACAGGCCGTGGCGGCCAGTAGCAGAAGGCCCAAAAGAGCCGTTCTTCCCGCGGGGGGGACGAGTGCCAGGAGACGGTTGTGCGGGCGGGACGCGGGGTGTGGCATGAGTGCCAAAGGGGAGAGACGATGTGCTATGAGTCTGCATCGGAGGACGGCTTTTCTGTCCCCTCCTTCATCGAGGCTCGCTCGTTGCGGGCCTTCCGGTCCCGCTCTTCGGGACTCCGAATGCCAAGACGGGTGAAAATCCGAAAGACCCCTCCGCTGCCCCCTGCGATGAGGAGGGCCGTGAGGAGTTGGCCCGGAAGGGTCGGGCGCCCGATGTTCTGCGCCTGAATCTCCGGAAAGCCCCTCAGAAGCTCGGCGACGATGTCGAGGTCGTAGTTCAGAAACACCAGAAAGGCAACCGTGATGATGAGAGGGGTCTTCACGCCACGGCCCTCGAAGTAGCGAATGAACAGGCGCCAGTCGAAGAGCACGGACATGGCCGATTCGAATACGAGGGAGAGGGCAAGCACCAAAAAGAGCACGTTGATGACCTGGGTGCGGTCCATCCCAGTGCGTGGAGATGAGGTCTCCGACGTGTCTTGAGCCTGCGACTCAAGCGCCCTCTGGACATCACCGAGGGCCGTCTGGAGGGCCCGGGCCGACTCGGCCGAAAGGGTGACGGAATCGGAGACTGCGGTCTGGGCGTGACCGGGCGTGACGGATAGAAGAAATGCCGTCAGGAGAAGGGTCGCAGACATGGCAAAATCTGCGTAGGTCAAAAATGGCGGCCCCCTGCTCTTCAGCGTCCCTTTCGGGGGCCAAGAGCGGAATTCATAGACAGCTGAAACGGCGTAAGTATAACGTCCGGTGCCCGAGTGCCAATCCCCTTTCGTTGGTGTAAAAGAACCCCCGACCTTCCGGCCCGGAGCGAGACGACAGAGACCGATCGCAAACGGTAGAAATAACGGGCCTCCGGATGAGTGCTGAATGCTCGTCGGAGGAGAGCGCTGAGGGCGGGGCCCTCCGTTATCCACAACTTATCCACGCCTGGGTCGCTACTTTATAAATAACGGAAGTCCGTTTCGCGTCGCAGAAACGGGTTTTTCGGGGGGCATGCCGGGCTCTAAATCTGTTATTGTTTTCGTCCCAAGCGGCGGGGGACCTTCGGAAGAAGTTATCCACATTCCCGTCCACAGGTCGCTGGGAGACCGATCCCCAGAGCTGCTGTCAATAACAGCAAAACGATATCCAGGCGATCAGCGCCGGTGGACCTGTGCGAATTCTGGACGAGAGCAACGGCTGTCCCGGCCCTTACGGAATCCTCTCTGGGGGCCGGTCGTAATGTAGATGATATTCGGCGGTGGCTCCGCAGATCGCCGTCACGCGTACCCTTCATTTGGACTTGTCTCCTCCCCATGGCCGACGAAAGTAGTGCATATCCCGAGCCGAGTGATTTCGAAGTGATGCGGCCGACCTACTACGAGAACGACGACGGCTTCATCACGGCCAAGATCGAAATTTCTCCGTTCAGCGTCGAGGGGGAGAGCCGAACGAAGGCGGGGGCCCGCCGCGCCGCCATCCACGAGGCGCGCAAGACGTACCATTCCTACCACCCCAGCTACGAGGTCGAAAGCCCGTTCCCGGATCATTTCGTCGATCGGGAGGGAACGGAGTGGCATCGTCTTCCCCCCTTCCAGCGCTCCACCTATGGGGACTACAAGTTCGTCGACGACTACGGCGACGAAGAGGAGGCCGTAGAGGAGGACTACGTCGACATCGAGACGATGCTTCTGTGGGACGTGCGCCCGGTCGACGTGCTCGACGGGGAAGAGGTAGAAGCATAACCCCACCCCTCGTCGCAGTCGTTGCGGGCCGGGTCATTCATCGGCCAGGGTGGACGCCATCTGCTCGCCCGTCTCCAGGCCGCTTCGGATTGCGGCGTGGAGGCGCGCCGCCCCTGCCACCCAGTCGCCCGTCACGTACACGCCTTCGTGGGCGGCTCCTCGCCGCGGGTCCTCCCGGAGGCCGTCGTCAGGCAGTGCGTACCGCCAGCCTTGGTGGTCCGTCCAGTCGGGGGCGGTGAGGCGCCCGTCGCCAATGATGGCCGCGGCGTGTCGGGCGAGGTCCGCAACGTTGTCCTCTGGGGGGGCGTCGTACCGCTTTGTTGACCACGCAGGGCTCGCCTGCACGACGAGGACCGATCTGCCCTCCGGCACGTGTCCGGGCTTGCACTCTTCGCGCCCGATCCAGCCGACCTCGTGGTCCTTGTCGGCGTTGACCAGTGCGTAGTAGGGCACGTCGACCTCGAAGTCGTACCCGAGGACGGCGGTCCAGACCGTTCGGTACTCCACCGCGCCGGCCGCCTCGCCGAGGCGATCCACGGCGTCAATCCCGGTCTCGTCCAGGAGCCCTGCCGTCTGCGGCGCGGGCGGATTCAGGAGAAGCGCGTCGAACGGCCCGTGCGTGCTGCCGTCCATCGTCGTGAGGTGCCAGCCGTCGTCGGGGTGGAGGGCCGCGATCCGCGTCCCGCGCCTGATCGCCGCGCCGGTTGCGCCGAAGAGATGCTTGGCCAGGCGCGTGATTCCGTCTTCGTACGTCCACCGCCGCGCGTCCCCGTCGCGCCCCTCTGAGACAGTGCCGTCGGCGTCGAAGGTCCAGATGGGACCGTTCACCTCTACGAGCCCCGTGTCGAACGTATCGGCAATCAGAGAGCTGACGCGGCCCCCAGCGTCCTTGAGGTAATTCGCGCCGTACTCGTAGACCGTCCCGTCCCGGCGTCGGGCAGCGGCGCGGCCACACAGGCCCCGCGACTTCTCAAAGACCGTGACCTCGACGTCGGGGCGGGCGGTGCAAAGGGCGTACGTCGCCGCCGCCGCCCCGGCCCCGGCGCCGACCATGCCCACTTCGAGGCTCATGGGCGTATACTCGCGTTTTTGCGGGGGGAGAGCAGAGAACGGGGATAGAAAAGGCCCGCCCCTGTAAAAGATGAGGCAGGCCAGTTCGTATCGCTCAACATAACGCTTTTTAAGATAAGAAAATCGACCCCCGGGGCGTCAACCCTCGGGCGTAAAGGACCTAAAACGATTCCCCCGGTCTTGGGGGGTGGGAGCAGTGATTTCTCGTCCGGTCCATTCCGCTCGTCGCACAGATCCACCGGTCCATCGGAGAGGCCGAATCCATGCATCGTGTGATCCGGTCAGACCCACGCGAGGAGGCGGGGGCCGCCCAAACGGTCCTACTCTGAGCGCCTCACTCGCTCATTCGCTCTGACTCAGTGCCTCCGTCCACCATGACCCACGCTCGCGAAACCCGTCTCCACGACGCGTCCAACTTCGACGACTTCATGCTCGCCGCGGTCTCCGCGATGCTCATCGCGGCCATTCTCGTGGTCTAACCGGCACTGTGTTGTTTCCAACAAAGGGGACCCGCTATCGCCTCTGCCCATCACGGTGGTGAGACTTGAGATAGGACGGAGGCCAAGTCACGGGTCGGACGGCGACGGGGCCAGGGACACCGTCGTGACCACGCTCCGATGGTCCGACGGATACCCCGAAACCGAGCGGTCCGTCGGGGACGCGTCGCGCAGGCCGACCGTGTAGGCCGTCTCGACGCTCACCGACGCGCCCGCCACGTAGATGAAGTCGATGCGGTCGTGCACCTCGTCCGGATCTCCGGTAAGGGTCGTCCAGGTGTATCCGGGACGCTTCACTTCATCCGGGTGGGCCACGCGGAATGCGTCCCGAAAGCCGCGTTCGGTGACCGCACGGGAGGTGGGCCACGGCACTTCGAGGCCGAGATGGAGGCCGGCCTCGGCGGCCGCAGGGGTCCAGTCGAGGTGCGAGGGCTCGTTGAAGTCCCCCATCAGAAACGTCGGCACGTCCTCCTGTACAGACTTTGACAGCGCGTCGAGCACCGGCTTGATTTCAGGGGATCGGGTCTTCCGGGCCTGGGCCACCGCCTCCCGCGGCGTCATCTCGTCGTCCCGGAGGGCGTAGGGCTCATAGGGATACGGGCTCAGGTGGACGTTGGCGATGCGGATGGGATCGTCGACCGTCAGGTACAAGAGGGCCCCGTACCGTGTGGGGCGGGAGATGGGATACCGACTGAGCAGGCCGGTGTCCTCCTCATTCGCCTCGTGCTCGTCGCTGTGGTGAAAGTAGTAGTCCAGTTCGTCGGCAATGTGGCGGAGCCGAGGCTCGCTGATTTCTTGCAGCGCCACCACGTCCGGGTCGACCGCTTCGATGGCGCGGACGGTGCCGGTGTCGGGTGTGGCGTAGAGCACGTTGTACGTCATTACCGTCAGCGAATCCGGCCGGTCGCGCTGAGGCGCGGGGGTCTCCTGGGCCCAGGCCCCCATCGTCCCCAGCGAGGAGAACGCGAGGGCCGCGAGGAGCGCGAGCACGAGATCGGGCCGGAGCGGGCGAACCGAGGGCATGGAGCCAATGGGTTGGAAAACAGGAGTACCGAGGAGGGATGCGCTACTCAAGGAGCCACATCTCGGTATTGATGCTGTTGGGGCCCTGGCGGTCGAGTGCCGCCTGGTAGTTGTCGGCGTTCAACGACTGTTCGCTCTCGGGGTAGCGGAACCGAACCGGAATTTCGTCGCCGTTGACGTTGTCAACGGACGGATCGATGTCCGGAATGCCCGTGCGCCGCCAGTTGAACCACCCCTCCAGGCCGGTGTAAAAGAGCGCGATCCATTTCTGCGTTCCGATCCGCTCCCGGGCCTGTGCCGAGTTGTTGGTCGGGTACGAGACGCCCGCTTGCCCGAAGTATCCGGGTGGCGTCGACTGCCCGTACTGCTCAAAAGACGCCTTGACGGCCTCGCGGTAGTGCGTCTGGGCGTCCGACGAAATCCAACCCCGCTCGGCCGCCTCGGCCTTCAGGAACAGGACCTCCGCGTAGGTCATGATGAGCCCTTTCGCGGCGTCCGGCTCGTCGTAGTAGCGAGTGAAATTGAGGCCGGACTGGAAGTCACGCCCCCCGTTAAAGCCGTCGGACGCATCGTTGGTTAACCCGTTCGGTACCCCCACAAACTTGGGGCTCCCATCCTCGACGGAGGCGGCGGTCGGATCGCCGAAGACCGACAGACGCGGGTCGTCGAAGTGCTTCAGGGTGTCGGTGAGCGTCTCGCTCAGCCTGAAGGTCCGGAACGTCCCGATCCGTGACGTGTGGCGGGGCCACTCGTTCGGGCGCGAGTCGAGGTACTCCAGCGCCGCGTTGTCGTCGTTGGACGTGAAGACGGGCGCCGCGTCCGGGGCGCTGGTGATGGATTGGAAGGCCTGGGACACGGGCACGTCGCCCCCGTCCAGGTTGAGCGAAATGTCTTTCTCGGAGAGTCGCATCAGGAGGCGCAGCCGCAGGGAGTTGGCGAGCTTCTTCCACTTCATCAGGTCGCCGTCGTACAGGATATCGCCCTGGATGGAGCCGCTGCCCGGCGTGAGCAGCTCGTTTGCCCGCCGAAGGTCGGCAAGCATGCCCCGGTAAATGGCCTCCTGTCGGTCGTATTTCGGTGTCTCAATGCCTTCCTGGACCGCCACCGACTCGGAATAGGGCACGTCCCCGTACGCATTGGTGAGCATCGAGAAAATCCAGGACTTGAGCACGAGCCCGACCCCTTCGTACTGGGGCTGGTCTCGTTCCTGGGCGATCTGGATCATGTCTTCTACGTTTCGAAGGTCGCCGTACAGGGGCTGCCAGTAGCCGACCCCGGCCCAGTTGTACCGGTCAATCTCGGTGGCGAACGACACCTTGGCGGTGTACTGAAGCACCAGGTTGCCGGTGGTATGGGCCGTATTCACGGAGGTGTTGACCGAGCCCCGGATGATGTCTGGAAGCAGAAGGTTGGGCGTCACTTCTTTGGGCTCGTTCGGGTTGTCGTTTACGTCTTCGAATCGACTGTCGCAGCCCGTGCTGGCCACAGCCACAGCGAATATCGCCAGGAGGGCCAGAAAAGAAGGAGCGCGAAGGGACGAGGGAAAGTGGAGAGACCGCATGGGAGCGTATACGACGTTGAGAGGCTGTAAGGAGGGACCGGAGGTGGTCGGAGGTTAGAAGTCGAGCTGCACGTTCATTCCGAAGGAGCGGGTGGACGGAATCTGCTGCACCTCGAAGCCCGGAATCTGTCCGTCCCCCCCGGAGATTGTCGTCTCGGGGTCGACGTGTGGCACGTCGGTCCAGAGGAACAGATTGCGGCCCGTCACGGACACGCCGACGTTCTGCACGCCGGCTCGTGTGAGCCAGTCGGGGGTGAAGTTGTAGCGGAGGGACAACTCCCGCAGCTTCACGTAGGTGGCGTCGAAGGAGTTGGACTCGACGTTCGGGCGATCGTAGTAGGTGCGGAGCCAGGTGACGTAGGCAGCCTCCTCGGTGTTTTCCGAGTACGTCCCGTCGTCGTTCTGGACGACCCCGTCGCCCACGACCGTCTCGTTGCGGGCACGAGTGGTGCCCTCCAGCGAGCCGCCCTCAATGCCGGTGGCGTGGGTGTTGGAGTAGAGGAGCCCGCCTTTTCGGACATCGAAGAGGACGTTCAACTGCAGGTTCTCGTAGCTGAACGTACTGCCGATGCCGCCCCGCCAGTCGTGGTTGTAATTGCCCACCTTCTCGACATCGTCAGTCAGCTGGGGCAGTCCGTCCTCGTAGATGATTTCTCCGGTGTGAGGGCTGCTGGGGTCCTCCACCCGGTCGAAGACCCGGCCGTATATGTCGCCCATCCGGCCGCCTTCTCGGGCCTGAGCGGAGCCCCCGAAGGGCCCCTCCCCGAGCACGAAGGTATCGATGCCGTCCGCCAGTTCCACGACCGTGCTTCGATTCCGCGTCCAATTTAGGGACACGTCCCATCCGAAGCCGCTCCAATCCTGAATGGGGCTGAGTTGGAGGCGCGTCTCCACCCCGGTGTTGCGAATTTCTCCGGCGTTGACGAGGCGGCTGTTGTACCCGGTCGACTGGGCGAGCGGTACGCTCAGGATCTGGTCGCGCGTAGTGCTCCGGTAGTACGTGACGTCGAGCTGAGCACGGCCGTCATAGAACCGAAGGTTGGTCCCGACCTCGTAGGAGGACGTGATTTCGGGCTGAAGGTTGGCGTTGGCCAGATCCGCCTCCGACACCACCGTCTGCGTGCTGCCCCACGCGTCCCCGAAGGTGTAGGTGTTGGTGAGGCGAAACGGGTCGGTGTCGTTTCCAACCTGGGCCCAACTGGCTCGCACCTTGGCGAACGAGAGGGGAAGAAACTCCGGCACCTCCACGAGATCCGAGACGATTACGCTGAGCGAGGCCGAAGGGTAGAAGTACGAATTGTTGTCCAGCGGCAGCGTACTCGACCAGTCGTTGCGGCCGGTGAGATCCAGGAAGAGCATGTCCTGGTAGCTTACCGTGCCGGAGGCGAACACCCCGAGAATCTCCTGTGCCTCGTCTCGCTCGTCAGCCTGCACGTTGGAACGAGCGTTTCCGATGTTATAAACGTCGGGAACGCTCAGGGCCTGGGCCGTCAGCTGCACGTTGCGGCGGGTCTGCCGCATGAAGTTGGCCCCCACTGAGGGCTCAAACGTGAAGTCGCCCACTTCGCGGGTGTAGTTGAGCAGCAGGTTGGAATTCCATTCCGTGAACGTCCGGTCTGCCTCTTGGAGCCACCCGTTGGGGGCGGTAATCGAGCTGAACGCTTTCCGCTGCTTCGTCCCCTGATTGCTGTAGTCGAGTCCCGTCCGGGCCCGGAGGTTTAAGTTGTCGGTAAACTCGTACCGGGCGGAGACGCCCCCGTAGAGGCGGTCCCGCTCAAGACCGTTGGTGTTCTCGTTGACCTGGAAGTAGGGGTTGTTCGTCCAGTTGCGGTCGTAGTGCGCCTGCTGGGTCCCCTCCTCCTGCCAGTAGTCTTTCAGAAGATCGTTCTCCACGTGGCGGGCGCCCCAGGTGAAGTAGTACATAATCGACTCCGATCCGTACCCCGAGCTGGGCAGGTTGTCGCTCGTCGTGTTCGCGTAGTTCGCGTTGGCGTCGACGGTCAGGGCATCGGTGACGTCGTAGCTGGCCGACAGGGACGTGCTGGTGCGGTCGAGGTTGGTGTTGGGGACGATGCCGGTCCGGTCGCTTCGAGAGAGGGAGGCTCGGAACGAGCTGTTCTCACCCCCGCCCCGCACGGCCACGTCTGTGCTGACGTTGGTGCCGGTGTTGAAGAAGTTGCGGACCTTGTTGGGCGCAGAGGTCACCTCGGTCGGGACCAAATTGCCTGCCTCGTTGCGGGGGCCCTGCCACTGCGGTCGTTCGACCCCTTCGTCCATGCGGACGCCCCAGTTCCATCCGGGGGCGTTCGTGCCGTCGACGTAGGCGAATTCGCCTCCATTTCCGTAGCTGTACTCGTTCTGGTAGTCCGGCAGCCGGAGGGGGCGGCTGGCCGTCACACTGGTGCGAACCGTCGCCCCAATGCCGTCCGTCTCCGAGCCGTCCTTCGTCTCGATGAGTATAACCCCGTCTGCCGCCCGCGAGCCGTACAGGGCGGCGGCGCTCGGGCCCTTCAGCACGCTCATCTCCGAGATGTTCTGAGCGTTAATCTGGCTGAGGCCGTTGCCGAAGTCCACCTGCGTGGTCTGCGCGTCGGACCCCTGGGTGTTGGGTGTGTTGTCGATCGGGATGCCGTCGACAACGATGAGGGGTCGGTTGGAGCCGGCCAGGGAGGACTCCCCGCGGATGGTGACGCGTGGGGTGCTGGCCAGGCCGCCGGATCCGCCCGTGACGTTCAGGCCCGCGACCTTCCCGGACAGGTTGTTCATGACGTTGGGCTCCGGCGCCTCGGCCACGTCGCTTCCCGACACCCGTTCCACGGAATAGCCGAGCGAGCGCTCCTCGCGGTCCACCCCGAGGGCTGTTACCACGACGTTTTCCAGGCCAACCGTCCCGGTGCCCAGCGTGATGTCGAGCGTCCGGGTGTCGCCGGCAGAGAGTTCGAGGGTGCGGGACACCTTCTCGAAGCCGACGAACGAAAAGACGATTGTCCGGCGGCCAGGCCGGACGGCGGCAAGTTCGTAGGCCCCGTCCGCGTCGGCAGAGACGCCGGTCTGAGTTCCCTGGACGCGCACGTTTGCCCCCGGAAGGGGCGCGCCGGTGGAATCGGTGACGACACCGCGGACGGTAGCGGGGTCCTGCGCGCTGCTGGTGGGAGAAAAGCAAAGCGCACCGAGCAGAACGCCCAGAAGCAGTGCAGAATACCGTAGCATGGGCAAGGCGAGGTCGAATGAGTGCAATACGCCTTCCCCAAGGAAGGAGAGACGAAGGACGCGTTTGTGACGATTGGACTATTTTGATTTATTACAGCGAAGAATAATGTTATCGTTCAATGTGGTTTATAATTTGGCAATACGTAGATAATATTGAGGCAACAGTGAGGAATACTCGTTTTGAGTGATTCGTTGGTCAAACGGAAGATATATGATCAACGTCATCGGGCCCTGTGCTACGCCCTCACGAGAGGGCAGATGTGGACCTGGTCGGGGTGTCCTGTGACTGCGGATGATTGGCCGGCAGCGGTTGTTGAACGGAGAGGCAAGATCTTTGCTCTGATTGTCCACGCCTCAGTGTCAAGCCACTCAAGGTGATCTGTGCGGGGCGGCGCGCAGACGACGATGTGGATCATGAGGGACATCCGGCGGCCTCTGCTTTTAGCCTACTGATTTCCAAACTGGCTTCATGGTTGCTCTTCGTTCTGTGCGCACACTCGTGCTGTCGGCAGGGGGGGCGGTGCTCCTCGTGGGGCTGTTGTTTGGCGTCCTCCTACCGTCCGCACACGCCCAATCCCAGCGGGCGGACGATATGTTCTACGGCAGGCTCGGGGGTGGGCTCTCTGA
The DNA here is from genome assembly GCF_000013045.1 of Salinibacter ruber DSM 13855. NCBI lineage: Bacteria > Pseudomonadati > Rhodothermota > Rhodothermia > Rhodothermales > Salinibacteraceae > Salinibacter > Salinibacter ruber. The sequence continues at coordinate 3,538,454 of NC_007677.1, read as the reverse complement.
TTTTACGAGCGACCTGTCGTCGTGGCGCCCGACGCATCCATTTGGGGGCGGAAAGTTCACGCGAGGGGCAGGCCCTCCGTTCGTCTTCGTTGGGGAGGTGGGGTACCAGTTTTCGCCGCACTGGGCCCTGGGGATCGGGATACAAGGGGGCAACTACCCTGTGGAGGTATACCCCGAGATCGAAGGCATTTCGGACTCGTACCGCTACACCCCGCGCGTGCTAGGGCGCTACACGATGGGGGGCGGGGCCGTCGCCCCGTACGTGGACCTGGGGGTGCACGCCACGCTCGGGGGGGACCGTCCTCCAACGCGCATCGGAGCCGGCCCCTCCGTGGGCGGCGGCGTGGACATCCGGCTGGGGCGGGCGGCCTCGCTCTACGTGGAGTCGCGTGTCAACCTGACCGTTCCGAGTGGGGCCGTGGACGGATCCGACGCCGGGACCCGGTTCGACGTGACCGGTCAGCTTCTCGGAATCGGGCTGAAGGTACACCTCACGGCCCCGACCCCGCCGCGGATCATCCGACTGGAGGGGCCGGATACGCTGGACACCGGCACGTCGGTGACGTTCGCGGCGACCGTCAACGAGGAGGCGGCCGACCGGCCCCTGGACTACCAGTGGGACTTCGGCGATGGCGCGACCGCGACCGGGCGAACGGCGACGCATGCCTACGACCGGCCCGGGCGGTACGTCGTCTCCTTCTCGGCCCGCAACAGGGCCGGAACGGCGGAGGCGTCCACGGCCGTCGTGGCCGAGCCGCCCCCGGAGCCCCCTCAGATTGCGACGGCCCGCGCCACACCGGAGCCGGCGGCCGCGGGGGCGGCGGTGCAGTTTAGTGCGGCGGCCACGGGAGGCAATCCGATTGCGTACGAGTGGCGGTTTGGGGACGGCGCAAGCGCGGAGGCGGCGTCTCCCACCCACACCTACGAGACCCCGGGCACGTACACCGCACGGCTCCGGGTGTCCAACCCGGACGGAGACGACACCCGAACGGTGACGGTCCGGGTGGCCCGGCCCGCCGGGGCGGACACGAGCGGGGCGGCCGCAGCGGCACAGAATTCCGCCGATTCCTCGGGGACGGGTCCCCCGGCTGTCCCTCCGGCCGACACGTCCGCGCAGGAGCGGTGGGGGATCGTCGTCGCCTCCATGAGCGAGGAAGGGCAGGCGGCACCTGTGGCCCGCCGGTATCGCGAACGGCTTCCGGAGCCGCTGCGTGTGGAGGTGCGCGGGGCCGAGAGCGATCGGGGCGTACGGCGGCACCGGGTGGTAATCGGGCCGTTTGAGGGGACGGAGGCGGCCCAGCAGGTCCTCAGGGAGCGGGCGGAGATGCTGCCGTCGGGGGCGTGGCTCCTTCGTCTCGAGTAGCAAGGCCCTGTCGTGAAGTGCCCAGACGGCCGTGCTCCACGCGGCATCCGTGTCCCCACGCCCAATTCAAGCCCCGATTGAAACCGTCCCCCGAGGCCCATGTGAAAGCACAAGCGCAACCACGCGTCCTCGGAGGGGTGGCAGAGCCTGGTCGAATGCACCGGTCTTGAAAACCGGCGGGCCGCGAGGCCCCGGGGGTTCGAATCCCTCCCCCTCCGCTCCTTGGTCTGCATGCATCAGGGGCCCTTCCATCTGCAGGGCCGAACCGCGGGCGAGGTCGCTCCCGGAGCACAGGCCCATCTCCAGACGCTGCTCACCCGCCGGGATCCGCCATGGCCGCGCCGGCCGCCTCGGAGCTGTCCGCCCTTCGCCGGTTCACGCGGCGCTACCTGCAGTACGGCACCGTGGCGCTTCTGGGGGCCCTCCTCCTCATCGAAGGGGCCGGGCCCTGGCTCGTCGAGTGGTTCCGGGCGACCCCCGGCCCACAACTGTGGGGGCGCGTGCCGTTTGCGTTCTTCACGTTCGCCGTCGGGCTCTGGACGCGCCTGCACCTCTGGGTCCTGCTCGTGCCCGTGGTGCTCGCGCTCTTCCGCTGGGCCGACGTGCGGGCCGGCCTGAAGCACGGCGTGGGGTGGATGCTGGCAATTGGGGTGCCCATCGCCGTCGTCCACGTGGCCATCGAACGGGGCATCTTTGCCGTCGCCACGCTTACCCGCGAGGGCATCTACCCCAACTTCACGACGTCGTTCGACTTCCGGGCGATCGACCCCTACGGCATCGGCGGGTGGCAGCTTGCCGTCTTTCTCGTGCGGCGCCTGATCGCCGACTATTTTACGTACTTCATCGTGGCGGCGCTGTGCTTCGCGTACGAGCACTTTGCCCGCTCCCGGGAGCAGGAGGCCCAGGCCCAGGCCCTGCAGGCCGAGCTGGCGCAGGCCCAACTGCAGGCACTGCGTATGCAGGTGAACCCGCACTTTTTGTTCAATACGCTAAACGCAATCACCGTCCTCGTGCGGGGGGGCGAGACGGCGAAGGCGGGCCGCACGCTTCGCCTGCTGAGCGACATGCTGCGCGCCACCTTTCAGGGGGTGGACGTGCAGACGGTCCCGCTGCGGGAAGAGATCGACCTGGTGGAGCGCTACCTGGAGATCGAGGAGATCCGCTTCGAGGACCGACTGCGGACCGAAATTGACGTCGATCCGGCCGTGAGTGAGGTGGCGGTGCCTTACCTGTTGCTCCAGCCCCTGGTGGAGAACGCCGTCCGCCACGGCATCGCGCCCCACGCCGAGCCCGGAACGGTGCGCGTGACCGCCCGTCCCGCCACCACGCACGGCCAGAAGGGCGTCGAGCTCACGGTGGCCGACAGCGGGCCGGGCTTCTCGGACCCCCCGGAGGTCCTTCTGGACGAGAGCGAGGGCGTGGGCCTCTCCACGACGAAACGGCGGCTCGACACGCTCTACGGCGAAGCGCACGCCCTCGAACTCGGCCCCGCCCCGGACGGTGGGGCGCGCGTGACAATCCGGATTCCGTGCAGTCCGCGGGACACGCTGTTCCCGTCCGAGAAGCAGCGGGAGGCCCCTGCGGCCCCGGCCCCAAGCGCATAGCCCCGGGCCCGCACCGAGCTCGCGCGGGACCGGACGACGCGTATCTACCAGTCTACTCTTCTACTCGTGCACGCGCCCCTCCACGCTCGTACCGCTCAGACGCCACAACACACAGACCCATGCCCATTCGTGCCCTCATCGTTGACGACGAGCCGCTTGCCCGCACCGGGGTGCGTCAGCTTGTGGAGCCCCTCGACGACGTGACCATCCTCGGGGAGGCGACCGACGGGGACGAGGCGGTGCGTCAGATCGAGGCGCAGGCGCCCGACCTCGTGTTTCTCGACGTGCAGATGCCCGAAATGAGCGGGCTGGAGGTCGTGCGCGAGGTGGGGGTGGAGGCGATGCCGCTCACCATTTTCGTAACGGCCTACGACCAGTACGCGCTCGACGCCTTCGAGGCCCACGCGCTGGACTACCTGCTCAAGCCGATCGAGGAGGACCGCTTCGAGGAGGCCATGGAGCGGGCGCGTCAGCAGCTCCGCCAGGTGGAGGCGGACACGCTGAATGAGCAGCTCCGGGGGGTGCTTCGGGAGTATGCGGATGCGGGGGAGACGGGCGGCATCGAGCGCTTCACGATCCGGAGCCGGGACCGCATCTATTTCGTGGACGCCGAGGACGTGCAGTGGATCGAGTCCGAGGGCGATTACGTCGCCCTGCACGACGGGGACGACGCCCACCTGGTCCGGAAGACGATGAAGAAGCTCGAGGAGCAGCTCGATCCCGATCAGTTCCTGCGCGTACATCGCTCCTACATCGTAAACGTGGAGCACATCGACGAACTGCGTCCCCTCGACCACGGCACCTACCAGCTCCGCATGGCGAACGGCACGCCCCTGAAGACGAGTCGCGGCTACAGCGACAACATCGACGCGCTGCTCGACGCCACGGGCTAGAAGAGAACGCCCGTCGCCATTCGCCAGAACCCGCCTATCGTCTACACTCCCATGAACGCGCATCTTGCCGTGGTCGGCCGCCGGTCCTCCCACCCCGTGGAAGGGTCGGACCGATCCCCACTTGACCTGACGGATACCGCCCTGCCGACCTCGGTGCACGGAACCGAGGCGCGGCGGCTCTTCCGGGCCCTCGACGACGCCCTCCGCGAGATGCGGGTGCGGCAGGCGCAGGCCCCGGCCGACGCCAAGTCGGCACTGCGGCTCGGGCTCATCGTAACGGCGGAGAACGGAACGGCCCTCGACGTGCACACGGCCTCGACGAACCTCCGCACGGTGGACCTGGACAATTCGGACGACCGCGAGACGGTGCTCGGTGAGCTTCGGGATCTGGAGCAGGAGTTCCTGGCGGGCGGCTGAAGCCCCCGGGGCCACGGTCCTCGTAACGAAGTAGTGGGAAAGGGGCGCCTGCGGGCGGACGAGACGCTTGGGGCGAATCACCAGCGAAGGCCGGCGGTGCGGTTCCAAGTAGGGCACTACCTCACGACGCCCGCTCGCACTGCACACCGTTCCGCTTAGGTCAAACGCACACGCCATGGCCGATTCCCACGCCACGCACTCCGAACGCCTCCCCAACGGATACGTCGAAAAGACGGACGGACGGGTGGCCCCCAAGGACCTGGTCTGGGATTCCTCCGACGCGGAATTCAGAGAGGTCGAACGAGGAGACGCGGCCTTCGGGGCGAAGCTCGACGGGTTCGAGCGCGTCGCCACGCCGGCCTACTGGGTCACGTTCGACGGAACGACCGGCATCGTCTGGGGCGTCGGCACGTCCCCGGAGGAGAGCCTGCGGACGGCCAAGTTTGAGGCGTTCGGGGACGACCACGGGGCCGTCGGGTACGAGTTTGCCTGCTGGTGTGAGGAGATGAGCACCCGGGTGTGCTCCGAAACGCTGTACGAGAAAGTGAATGACGAAGGCCAGCTTTCCATTTCGGAGGACCGCCTCCGGAAGCACATCACCATGACGTAGTCTCGTCTGACGTAGTCTCGTCGCGGGGCGCCCGTCCCGCATCGCAGAAGAACGGGCGGCCCGAATGCGGGAGGGAGCCGGCCGGGGGGCAGAGGCGGAATGCGAGAAGCGGCCCCATCGATCTCCGCTGCTCGGGCATTCGTCGCACCACACGGCCGGTTCGTCGCAGGACGGGCATCACGGACGGGCAGAAAGCATACGGGAGAGGCGCACGACACGACGCTGCCGCGTGTGCCGCTCTTGTCTCCTGAATGATCCAGGCCGTCATGACTGCCCGTCGCCCACCGTTCTGGGGGCTTCTCCTGCTCGTCGCCGCCGTGGGACTCGCCGGCTGCGAGCCCTACATGAGCCTCACCGACCGCATTCCCACGCAGACGCGGCAGGCGACGGCCCTCCTTCCGGAGGCGCCCCGCTTCGCCGGCATGGTTGACCTGGAAGCGGCGACCGGGCAGCTTGGGGTGTGGACGGAGATGGATCTGCAAGAGCAGCTTCAGCAGGCAGAAGGCACCCGCCTGGGGGCGTTCCTGGACGCGACGGGCATGGCGCCGGAGACGGACCTGAAGGCAGTATACGGGGCGGGCGGCCGCGGCCAGTCGTTCAGTGCAGTGGTGTTTGCGGACCTGACGCCGTCTCAGATGGACCGGTACCTGGACCGCGTGCCGGAGGCGGGCCGCGCAACGACCTACCGGGAGGTCCCCGTCTACCACCTCGTCTCGGGGACCCAAACGGACGAGGCCTCCGCCTCCGACACCCTCACGATGGGGTTTGTGCGCGACGGGGTGATCGCCGCGGCCCCGGACGCCGGGCGCGTTGAGGCCATGGTGGACCGACACCGGAACGCGGCGACCGGCCTCCGGGGCAACGAGTCGTATATGACGCTCGTGGAGCGGGTGGGCCACGGCAGCACGGCGTGGCTCGTGGGACGCGACGTCCTGCAGACTGCGCTCCGCGACTCCACGGCGGAACGGGGCGACACGACAGAGGGGGCGTCTGATCCCAACGAGGCCGGGCTCCAGCGAATGCTTGGGGCCTGGGCCGACCGCACGCTGGGGATCGACGACCCCTCGTCCTTCGAGGCCCCGGACGACAGTCGGTTTGAGCGACTGCGGCGTCAGGTGCGCGAGCAGGCCGTCTCGATCACCCTGAGCGCCGAGTCGATGGAGGGGGAGGCGTACCTCACGATGCAGGACGAGACCAGTGCCGCCAACGTCGTGGACGTGTCCAAGGGCGTGATGGCGGCGCTCCGGCTGTCCGGGGACGACGCGGAGACCGACGGCCTGCGGGGGATGCTCAACGACGTAACCATCGACCGGGACGGCCCGATCGTGCACGCGCAGTTTGCGGTCGGCCGTGAGCAGTTCCGGCAGACGGTCCAGGCCGGTCGGGGGGCGCCTGCGGCTCGTCGGTCGGTGGCTTCGATTCGTCGGGCGAACCGGGCGATTCGTCGATAGGGGGGCATCACGCGGGGGGCGTTGGTGTTGGAGAGGGGGCACCATGACGAGAGCAGCCCGCAGCCGGTGCGCCAGGCGGCCTTCCTCCCCTTCCGGTGGGGGCGCGGCCGAGGAGAAAGCCGACGAAAAAGAGGAGGAAATGCCGTTTCGTGTTTGTTGAACGCTTGCGAGAGCCCATGCGCCGTTTTGTCTTCGAAGTCGTGGAGGGGGTCCGCATTGCCGGGCAGGCCATCTGGGCCAACAAGATGCGGTCGACGCTCACCACGCTCGGCGTCATCATCGGCATTGCGGCGGTGACGCTGATGGCGACCGTCATCAACGGGCTTGACCAGGAATTTGAGAAGGCCCTCTCGCAGCTCGGCACGGACGTGCTGTACGTGGACCAGTTTCCGTGGGGGCAAAACGCCGATCGCGAATGGTGGCGGCTGCGCAATCGCCCCGCCATTCAGCCGGCCCTGGCCGAGACCATCCAGGAGCGCTCGCGCTTTGCCGAGGCCGCGGCGCCGATGATCGACACGGATCAACAGACGACCTACCGGGGGCGAGAGGTTGAGGCCGAGGTTATGGGGTCGCCGCCCCAGTACGGGCGAATCCGAAACGTTGAGCTCCGTCGGGGCCGATTCTACACCCAAGCCGAGGAACGGGCGGGCCGACAGGTCTGCGTGATCGGGGCCACCATTGCCGAGGAGCTCTTTCCGGCCATCACCCCGCTCGGGAAAGAAGTCAAGATGGGAGGGGTCCCCTGCACGGTCGTGGGGGTGCAGACAAAGAAGGGAGAAAGCATGTTCGGGGGGCCCGGGTCGCCGGACGAGCGCATTCTCATGCCGTTTCGCACCTACGACAAGGTTTTTGGCGTCAGTCGCCGAGAGGGGGTGACCGTCATGGCGAAGGTCGGGAATTCGGCCTTGATGAACCGGGCCGAGGAGGAACTGACCGGCATCGTGCGGACGGCCCGCGGGGTGGGGCCGGGGGAGGAGAACAATTTTGCGATCAACGACCAGCAGCAGGTCATGGACAGCTTCGCGAGTGTGCGAATCGCCATCTACGGGGTGGGGCTGTTCCTGACCGGGCTCGCGCTGGTGGTCGGGGGCATCGGGGTAATGAACATCATGTTCGTGTCGGTGCGGGAGCGCACGAAAGAAATCGGCATCCGCAAGGCGGTGGGGGCGAAGCGGCGCACCATTCTGTTCCAGTTTCTCGTCGAGGCCGTCATTGTGTGTCTGATCGGGGGCGTGCTCGGGCTCGGGCTTTCCGCCCTCGGGACGATGGGGGTGAGCGCGTTGGGGCTTAACGCCTCCCTGCCGGCCCAGACGGTGGGACTGGCCTTCGCCATCTGCGTCGGGGTGGGCATCCTATTCGGCATCGCGCCGGCCTGGCAGGCCGCCACGGCCGACCCCATCGACGCGCTCCGATATGAGTAGCGGCCCGTGCCGTGCGGGCCCCTGCACTCTCCGAATGAGATCACTGTTTCCATGAGCGGATTCGAGACAATCCGGGAGGCGCTTCAGGCGCTCCGGGCCAACAAATTGCGCTCCGCCCTCACCCTGCTCGGCATCGTCATCGGGGTCTTTGCGGTCATCGCCGCCGTGACGGCCGTGGACGTGATCGACCAGTACTTCAAGAGCTCGATTCAGGGCTTCGGGGCGTCGACGTTCTCGGTGGAGCGGTACGACTACGGGGGCGGCGACGGGCCCGGGCGCTACCATCCGCCCATCACGCACGACCAGGTTCTGCGCCTCAAGGAACGGGTGGGCACCGACCTGACGGTCAGCGTGAGCGAACGGTACGACGGCGGGGTCAAGGCCCAGTCGGACCGGCAGGAGACGAACCCGAACGTGTCGCTCTACGGCACCGACGAGGCGTTCCTGTCCAACTTCGGCTACGAGATGCGGGCAGGGCGCCCCTTCGTGGAGCAGGACGTGCAGGGGGGGCGCCCGGTGGCCCTTCTCGGGTCGGACGTGGCCGACGTGCTCTTCCCGGCCGTCAGCCCACTCGGCCAGCAGGTGCGAATCGGGCGGGTGCGGCTGGAGGTGGTGGGGGTCCTGGCCGAGAAGGCGGGGCTGTTTCGGAGCCCGAACACGCGGGTGTACGCCCCCCTCACGCACCTTGCGGGGGCGTACGGAAGCGGCGGCCGCAACATGGACGACACGCGCATCCGGGCCGCCTCGCCCCGCCAACTGACGGCCGCGGAAGACGAGGTGCGAAGCCAGTTGCGGGTCATTCGGCAGGTGGAGCCCGGGGCCCCGAGCACCTTCAACATCGAGTCGAGCGACTTCCTCCGGAGCACCTTCGGCCAGTTCACGAGCACGCTCACGACGGGCGGGGCGCTCGTGGGGCTCATCTCCCTGCTGGCCGCCGGGGTGGGCATCATGAACATCATGCTCGTCTCCGTGACCGAACGAACGAAAGAGATTGGCATCCGAAAGGCGGTGGGGGCGAAGTGGCGCAACATCCTGGGCCAGTTTCTGCTGGAGGCGATCATCCTGTGCCAAATTGGGGGCCTGATCGGCATCGTGCTGGGGGGGCTGGGCGGCAACCTAGCGGCCCTCTACTGGGACATCAGCCCCTCCTTCCCGTGGATGTGGGCGGCCATTGCCGTGGGGGGCGTCACCCTGCTGGCCATCGTCTTCGGCGGCTACCCGGCCTACAAGGCCGCCCGTCTCGACCCGATTGAATCCCTCCGATACGAGTAGCGGTCGGCGCCGACCATTCGCGTTCTCCCATCATTCTCGACAGTTTCCATGCGACGACTTCCCCTCTTCCGTCCCGTCTCGACTGGGCTGAGCCTCCTCGCCGTTCTCCTCGTGTTCGGGGCCGCCCCGGCGACCGCGCAGATGCAGCCGCCGCAGGACACCACGCAGGTCACGTTCGACGAGGCGGTGCGCACCGCCCTCGACCAGAACACCAACATCAAGCGGGCCCAGGCCCAGGCCCGGCAGTCCAACGTTCAGGTGCGGTCCGAGTGGATGGACTTTGCGCCCAATCTGAGTATCGATTCGGACGTCACGCGGCGCGTCGGGCGCAACTTTAGTCAGGTGACGGGCGATTTCACCACGCAGTCGACGGACTTTTTCAACCTGAGCGGCCGGTCGAGCATCACGCTCTTCAACGGGTTCGAGAACATTTCCTCCCTCCGGGGGGCCCGCGAGCAGGCGGGGGCGGATCAGACCAACCTGAAGCGCACGCGGCGGGAGGTGGTGTTCGACGTGATGGACCAGTTCATCTCGCTGGTCGAGAGCCGCGAGATCGTGCGGGTCCGCCGGGAACAGGTGACGGCCCAGCGCCAGCGCCTCCGGCAGATTGAGCAGTTCGTGGAGGCGGGCTCCCGGCCTGAGTCGGACCTGTTCACCGCCGAGGCCGATCTGGCCGACGCCGAGCAGCAGCTCCTGCAGGGGAAGCGCGAGCGGGAGGTCACCCAGACCCGGCTCATCCAGACCCTGCAGCTCAATCCCCGGGAGGCCTACGACTTTCGGGTGCCCGACTTGGAGGGGGCAACCCTGGACTCCAGCCGGCAGGAGCTGCCCGCCCTGATCGACGAGGCGTTCCAGAAGCGCCTGGACCTGCGCGTGGCGGAGGCCGAGCGGCGGGCGGCCGAGCAGGGCGTCCGGTCTGCGCGGTCGGCCTACTACCCCACCTTGTCGCTGAGCGGAAGCTACGGGACGGACTGGTCGAGCAGGGGGGTGGCGGGAAACGCGAGCGATGACTTCACCAATCAGCTCGACGTAAACCGGGGCGGCGGCCTCTCGTTGTCCATCAGTATTCCCATCTTCGACCGGCTCCAGCGTAGCAACCAAGTGGAGCAGGCCCAGGTGCAGGCGCAGGACGCCGAGTACGCACTCCAGGACCAGCGCCAGGAGATTGCCCTGCAGGTGCGGCAGTCGTACCTCGACTACCGGAATGCGGTGCAGCAGCTAGAGGCGGCGAACAAGCGCCTTCGGGCCGCCGAGCGGGCCCGCACGGCCGCCCAGGAGCGCTACGAGCTCGGGTCCGCCGACATCGTGGAGCTGCAGAACGCGATTCGCGATTACGTCGATGCGGCCAGCCAGCAGGTCCGGGCCCGATACGAGCTCTTCTTCCAGCAGAAGCGCATCGACTACAATGTGGGACGGCTCTCCCCGTCTGCGCCCCTCCTGGGCGCGCCGGCCGAGCCGTAGAGCCCCACCGTTCTTTTCGTGCCTCTCTACAGAACAGAGATCTTCTCAGCCATGGCCTCCTCGAAGAGCACCTCGAATCGCATGTTGTACGCGGGCGGCGGCCTGCTGCTCGTCCTCCTCGTTGCCGGGGGCCTCGGGTGGCAACTGGGGTGGTTTGGCGGCGGTGAGCGCGGCCTGCAGGTCGAGTCGGAGCGGGCCGAGCGCCGCACCATCACCGAGGTGGTGACGGCCTTCGGCCGCGCCCAGCCCGAGGTGGAGGTCGAGATCAGCCCCGACGTGTCGGGGGAGATTGTGGAGCTTCCCGTAAAGGAGGGCGACGTGGTGCAGCAGGGCGACCTGCTCGCCCGCCTCAAGGCCGACGATTACCGGGCCGCCGTGGAGCGGGCCGAGGCGGGCGTCTCGGAGGCGAAGGCCACCCTCGCCCAGCGCCGGGCCGACTCGGTGCAGGCCCGCCGCACCTACGACCGACAGAAGAAGTTGTACGAGAAGGAGGTCGTCTCGGCGAGCGACTTCGAGGACGCCAAGTCCACGTACGAGCAGGCCGTGGCGCAGCTGCAGGCGGCGCGCTTCCGGGTCGAGAGCGCGCGGGCCGACCTCCAGGACGCCCGCGAGCAGCTCCAGAAGACCCGCATCTATGCCCCCATGTCGGGCACGCTTACGCGGCTCGAGGTGGAGGAGGGCGAGCGCGTGGTGGGGACCCAGCAGCGGGCCGGGACCGAAATGATGCGCGTGTCGCGGCTCGGGCAGATGGAGCTGGAGGTGGACGTCAACGAGAGCGACGTGGTGAACGTCGCGTCGCGGGACTCCGCCACGATTGAGTTCGACGCGCACCCCGACCGTTCCTTCCAGGGGGCCGTCACGGAGATCGCCAACTCGGCCCGCATCCAGAACGAGGGAAGCCAGAACGAGGTAACCAATTTCCCCGTCACGATCCGGGTGCTCGACAACCCCAACACCGGGCTTACGAGCGGCGACGAGGGCGCCATTGCGCGCCCCGAGGTCCCGCGCGAGGGCGCACGCTCACCGGTGATTCGCCCCGGCATGAGTGGGGCGGTCGACATCTACACCGAGACCGCAGAGGAGGCGGTGGCCGTGCCCATCCAGGCCGTCACCGTGCGCGACTTCGCCGAGACCCGCTCCGGCGATGCGTCCGGCGCGGCCGCACAGGGCGACGGGGCGGCGGAGGACCTGCGCCGCGTCGTGTTCGTGGCGGAGGGCGACTCGGCCCGGATGGTGGAGGTGAACACCGGCATCGCCGACGACACGTACATGGAAATTACGGCCGGCCTGGAGGGGGGCGAGACGGTCATCACCGGGCCGTATAGTGCCGTCAGCCGCGAGCTGGAGCCCGGGATGAAGATCCAAACCGGCGAACAGGAGGGCCAGTCGGGCGAAACCATCGCCATGACCCAGTAGGAGGAGCCCGGCGGGGGCGGGTGCATGGCCCCGCCGGGGTTCCGGCCTTACAGCCGAGGGCGACCGAGACTGGACACACGACGTCCGCGCACCCGTTTTGCTCATAGCACACCCGCAACCGCCATGGAAGCACTCGCCACCAACGGGGCCCCGACCAACGCGTCGGACCGGGCCCTCATCGAAGTGAATGGGCTGAAGAAGCGATACATGATGGGGAGCCAGGAAGTGTGGGCGCTCGATGGTGTCACGCTCTCGATCGAAGAGGGCGACTACGTGGCCGTCATGGGGCCCTCCGGCTCGGGGAAGTCGACGTTCATGAATATGCTCGGGTGCCTCGACACGCCCACGAGCGGCACCTATCACCTCCGGGGCGAGGACGTGAGCACGTTCTCCGACGACGAGCTCGCGGAGATTCGCAACCACGAGATTGGGTTCGTCTTTCAGACGTTCAACCTGCTTCCCCGCGTCAACTGCCTGCGCAACGCCGAGCTGCCGCTCATTTACGCCGGCATGTCGAAGCGCGACCGGCGCGAGCGGGCGGCGGAGGCGCTCCGCAGTGTGGGGCTCGGCGACCGCCTCGACCACCGCCCCAACGAGCTGTCGGGGGGGCAGCGCCAGCGTGTGGCGACGGCCCGGGCCCTCGTGAACCGCCCCGCGCTCCTGCTGGCCGACGAGCCGACCGGCAACCTCGACACGGAGACCGGCGACGAGATCATGGAGCTCCTGGAGGGGCTCCACCGGCAGGGCAATACCATTCTGCTCGTGACCCACGAGGAGGCCATCGCCCATCACGCCCGCCGCGTCATCCACCTCCGCGACGGAAAACTGGAGCGCGAGGAAACGGTGGAGGAGCCGGCGCTGGCGGGCGCGGACATCTCGATTGGATAGGCGACGCGACCCACTCGCCCTCGACTGGATTCCCGTGGATGATCCCTGGAGCCGACCCATGGCCCGACGCACTGCCCCGCGTCTTTTCTACCTCGTCCTACTGCCCCTTCTCCTGCTGGCGATCGGCCCTGCCGCCGCCCACGCGCAAGACACGACCGCCGCCCTCCTGGAGGGACGCGTGGTGGACGCGGAGACCGGGGACCCCCTGCCGCAGGCCAATCTCCGCATCGCGGACACGTACCAGGGCACCATCACGAACGTGGACGGGCAGTACACCCTGGCGCTCGACAGCCTGCCGGCCACCGTCGTCGTGCGCTACGTCGGCTACGAGTCCGTCCGCCGCCGCATCACCGCCGACACGCCGCCGCGGCAGACCTTCCGCCTGGCGCCCTCGACCGTGCAGATGGAGGAGGTACGGGTGACGGGCTCCGGAAATCCGGGCGAGACCATCATGCGGCGCGTCATTGAGAACAAGCAGGAGTGGTGGCCGGCGCTCAAGAGCTATTCGGTGGAGGCGTACAACCGGTTCACACTGGCCAATGACACGGCGATTGCCGCCGTGGCCGAGAGCCAAACCACGGCGTTCTGGGACGCGGAGCGGGGCACCCGAGAGGTGGTGCGCTCCCAGCGCGGCACCGCCAACCTGCAAGGCATTGCCGAGTCGGCCCTCCCCGCCGCCGCGACGGTCCTCAACCTGTACAAGGACAACGTCGGGGTCTTCGGGAATCAGATGGTCGGCGTCACCCACCCCGACGCGCTCGACTACTACGACTTTACGCTCGACACCACGCGCGCCATCGACGGACGGCAGGCCTTCCGCATCGAGGTGGAGCCGGCCAATCGCCTCTCGTCCACGTTCCGGGGCACCGTGACGGTGCTTGACAGCACCTATGCCCTGCTCGAGGCCCAACTCCGCCCCACCCCCTCGCTGAGCACGCCGCGGATGCTGAAGGAGGTCGATATCACCTTCGAGCAGCAATTCTCCAACTTCGGCGGGCCGTACTGGCTGCCCGTCGACTTCCGGGCCCGGCGCGACCTAAACGCGCAGTTGTCCGCGCTTATTTCGTTCTCCGACATTCGTATTCGCCAGGTCAGCCGCCTGAACGAGTATCAGATCAACGAGCCGCTTCCCGATTCGCTCTATGACGCCGACGGCGAGGCCGACGAGATCGCGGTGCGTGCCGATAGCACGGTGGGCATTCAGGCCCCCTCCAGCGCCCAGCCCGACTCGCTGGGGGGCGGCCCGTTCGTGCCGTACTCGCAGGACGAGCAGACGGCATACGAGCAGATCGACAGCACCGACACGGTGCAGGACGCGTTCGATCCGGGCGGGCTCTACGGATGGCTTCAGGACCTCGGTCTCGTCGAGGAGGGACTCAGCTTTGGAGGGGACGCGGACGAGACGGCCGCGTCCGACACGACGGATGGGGCCGGCGACGAAGCAACTGCCTCGTTCGTCGACGTGGAGGGCGGGCTTCCGGTTCTTCGCTTCAACCGCGTGGAGGGGGGGCACTTCGGCCTGCGGCTCGACCTCGGCGTCGGGCCGCTCGCCGTCACGGGGCGGGGCGGCTACAACACCGGCCCGTCGGGATCCACGCAGTGGTCGTACGGGGGCGAGGCCACCCTGCCATTGGGCGACGACACGGACCTGTCCGCCGGGTACCACTACGGCATCGAGCCACGCTACCGGGCCCGCTCCCGCATCGCCCCGCTCTGGGCACGCCTCTCAAACAGCCTCTGGACGCTCGCGGGGGCGCCGGACTACTTCGACTACTTCGGCAATGAGCGCCTCCACGTGTCCGTCCGGCACGCCTTCTCCAGTCCCAACCTGGGGCTGGCCCTCCAGCTCCGCAACGAGCGTCACTTCTCCGTCGCGAAGAGCACGGACTACGATGCCCTTGGCCGCTCCGTCACGCAGCCGGTGAACCCTTCGGTGGGGGACGGCCGGCTGCGGTCGGTCGCGCTCACCGCCACGCTGGGCGACGGCGGGCTGCTCGGCGTTCTCCCCATCAACCGCCTGCAGGTGTCCGTGGAGCACAGCGATCCAGGGCTTGCGGCGAGCGACTTTGACTTCACGCGACTGGAGGCGGTGGCCGACGCCCGCATCGAAACGTTTTTCCAGCGCCGCTTCCGTCCCAACGCGTTGGATCTTCGGGTCGATGCCGGGGCTTCGTTTGGGGCCCTCCCCCTACAGCGCTTCGGCGTGATCGAGGCGAGCCCGCAGCCCTACACGCCGTTCGGGGCCCTCCGCACGCTCGACGACCGCCCGTACCAGGGCGAGCACCACGTGGCCCTCTTCTGGGAGCACAACTTCCGGACGGTGCCCTTCGAGCTCCTCGGGTGGCAGGCGCCGGTCGAGCAGGACATTGAGCTCCTCCTGCACGGCGGCCACGGGCGCACCTGGATCGACGACGGCACCGAGCAGCGGCTTCTACGGCGCGGCGCTGCGGTTCAACGGGCGGACGGATTCCACCACGAGGTGGGCCTCTCGGTCAACGGCCTGCTTGAGGATACCCTGCGCCTCGACCTCACCAAGCGGCTCGACGCGCGCGGGTTCAGTGTGGGCGTGAGTGTGCTTCGGTTTCTGTAGTTGAAGACGGGACGTAGGAAGGGGAGGTGGGGGCGAACCCAGAGACGGAGGCCTACGCGGCCGCATCGGCCTCCCGAGACATGTCCTCCAGCGAGCGGCCCTTTGTCTCGTCGATGAACAGCTTCACGAAGACGAAGGCCACGACTCCGAACGCCGCGTAGATGCCGTACGAGATGCCAAGCCCGATGGACCCCAAAAGAATGGGAAAGGTCCACGTGACCAGAAAGTTGGAGAGCCACTGCACCAGGCCGCAGATCGAGAGGGCGGCGCCGCGGAACCGGTTCGGAAACATCTCGCCGAGCATAACCCACATGACCGGGCCCCAGGAGAAGGCGAAAAACGCAATGTATGCGTTCGCGGCCACCAGTGCTACGACCCCTTGATTCCCCTGCATTTCGATGCCGCCAGCCCCGCCCTGCGCCGCCGTGGCGAAGACGTACGCCATGACGCCGAGCATGAGGGCCTGCCCGATCGAGCCCACGAGCAGAAGGGGCCGACGCCCCACCCGGTCGATCAGGGCAATCGCCACGAAGGTAAAGACGACGTTTACCGAGCCGTTGACGACGTTCGTCAGCAGAGCGCTTGCCTCGGTAAAGCCGGCGGCCTGCCAGAGCGTCCCCCCGTAGTAAAACACTACGTTGATTCCGGTCAACTGCTGCAGGGCCGCCAGCCCAATGCCGGCCCACAGCAGGGGGTGAATCCGACCGGTGTGCTCCTGAATCACGTCCGTGAGGCGCGGGCGCCGCTCGTCGTTCAAGGTCGACCGAATGTCGGCGAGCTTCTCCTTCACGTTGGTGGCCGTGCCCAGGCTGTCGAGCACGGAGGCGGCCTCTTCCTCCCGGTTCGCGGCCACCAGGTAGCGGGGAGACTCCGGAATCGCGAGGAGGGAAAGAAAAAATACGCTGGCGGGAATTAGCTCCATCCAGTACATCCATTGCCACGCGTCGAAGCCCATCCAGAACGCGTTGGCGGCGCTTCCGGCAGCCTGCGCGATCAGGTAGTTGTTGAGAAAGGCCACGAAAAGCCCCACCACGATCATGAGCTGTTGGAGCGTGGCTAGGCTGCCCCGAATGCTGGACGGAGCAATTTCGCTGATGTAGGCGGGGGCGAGAATGCTCGCTGCTCCCACTGCTAGCCCGCCGATCAGGCGGGCGGCCACGAAGGGCACCGATCCCCCTGCGGCCCCGGAGCCCCAGGCGCTCACCATAAAGGCGAGGGCCGTGAGGATGAGCGTGGGCCGCCGGCCGACCTTGTCAGCCAAGTTGCCCGCGAAGAAGGCGCCCACCGCGCTCCCCAATAGCATCGACGCCACGTTAAAGCCCGTGACGACCTCCCCAGCTCCAAAATCACTCTGGATCGCCTCCACCGTCCCGTTGATGACTCCGCTGTCGAACCCGAACAGGAACCCGCCGAGCGCAGCGGACAGGGACAAGAGGACGATTTTGAGGACGTTTCCGGTGAGTACTTCCTCATTGGCCTCAGAAGAGGAGTCGGCAGTGGGGTCGGGCATGACGGAATCGACTGCAACGAAAAGAGCGAGGGGCGGACGGGTATTTGGGGAGAGCCGACGCTGGAACGGCACCTCCTGAGAGAGCAGCGCGCTTACACGAGGCCGTGGCCGGGTGGCTGTAGCCGGGTCTCTGCATCGTCGCAGCACCGCTCAGGAGGCAACCGTTCACGCCCGGCACGTTGACATGCACCGTTCCTGTCGACTTGCCGTTACTGTAAGAGCCGTTACTTAAGAGAGGACGTCGTGCCTTGCTCTTCCGGAGAACGGTTCGGCCCCTCCGTGAGGAACCGGTCGCCAACGAGGTCCACGGAGGTGCTGAGGTTGTGAACCGCCACCCGAAAGGTCCCAGGCTCTACCACTGGCTCACCGTCGCGCCCGATGAAGCTGAAGTCGTCGGTCCGCAGCGAGAACGAGAGTCGCGTGCGCTCGCCGGGCGCGAGATCTATCTTCGCAAAGCGGGTGAGCTCCTTCACAGACGGCGTGACGCTGGCGACGAGGTCGCTCAGGTAGAGTTGGGCCACGTCCTGGCCTCGCCGTTCGCCGGCATTGGTGACGGTGACCTCGACCTCAACCTGCCCGCCGTTCTGGAGCGCGCCGGTCGTCATTGAGTCGCGGCTCACCGTGAGGTCGCTGTAGTCGAAGCGCGTGTAGGACAGCCCGTGCCCGAAAGAGAAGAGCGGGTCAAAGCCGCTCATGCCACCCTGCCGGTCCTGGTTCTCGCTGTACTTGCGGTCGTACGTCCGCATGCCTACCGACGAGCGCGGGTAGGTGTAGGGCAGGTGGCCGCTGGGATTGACAGCTCCGTACATGACTTCCATGAGTGCCTGCCCACCCTCAGGACCCGGGTTGTATGCCGTCAGCACGGCGTCCGGCAGGTCGGCCGTATCGTTCAAGAGGCGCGGGCGTCCCTGAATCAGCACCAGGGCCACCGGCGTGCCCGTATCGGCAACCCGGTGGAGGAGCGTGCGCTGGGCGGGAGGCAGGGCCATGTCGTTGAGGTTGCCCGGGGTTTCCGCGTAGGCACCCTCGCCTAGGGCCACCACGGCCACGTCGGCCTCTCGGGCGGCGGCCACGGCCTCGTCCACCTGCTCGGGATCTGTAAGCGTAGCGCCGGGCACGTAGGTCATTCCATCTGTGCCTACCCGCTCACGGACGGCCTCCATAAGCGTAGGGCGCTCTTCTGGAAACATCTTCTGTGCGGCCCCACCGCCCTGCCACGTGTACGACCAGCCGTTGTGCATCGACTGCATGGAGTGGGCCGTGGGGCCGGTCACGAGCACGTCCTGGGTGTCGGACAGGGGCAGAAGAGGGGTGCCTTGGTCCGTCTCGCGGTTGCGGAGCAGCGTCACCGACTCGCGGGCCGCCTGGAGCGAGACGCGCCGGTCGCGCGTGCTTCCGACCTGTTCGGCCTGCTCCAGCCCACGCAGCGGCTCCTCAAAGAGACCGGTCTGGAACTTGAGCCGCAGGATGCGCCGGACCGCCTCGTTGATGCGCGACTCGGGGACTTCCCCGTCCCGCACCAGCGACACCAGGTGGTCGTAAAACGAGAGGTCAGTGGGCACCATGCTCATGTCCATACCCGCCATCACAGCCATCTTGGTCGCTTCCCGCTCGTTATCGGCAACGTGGTGCACGTTCACGAGCTTCTTCACGTCGAGCCAGTCGCTGACCGCTACGCCCTCAAAGCCGAGCTCCTCGCGGAGCACGTCTTGCAAGAGGTACGAACTGGCGTGGGCGGGCACGCCGTTGACCTCGCCGGAGTTGATCATGATGGACTTGGCGCCCGCGTCGATGGCCTTCCGGAACGGTTTCAGCTGGTGCTCACGCATCTCGATGTCCGAAATCCGCGCCGGAGTGCGGTCCAGTCCAGACTCAGGGACGGAGTACCCCACGAAATGCTTCAGCGTACCGGCCACGCGGGAAGCGTTGCTCACATCAGTGCCCTGGTAGCCCCGCAGCATACCGAGACCCATGACGTTGGTCAAGTGCGCATCCTCACTGAACGTTTCGTAGAGGCGGGGCCAGCGCGGCTCCCGTCCCATATCGAGCACTGGCGCGAAATTCCACGGAATGCCAGAGGCGCGCACGTCGCGGGCCGTGATGGCCGCCGTCTCCTGGGCGAGCGCCGGATTCCAGGTGGCCGCCAGGCCCTGATTCTGAGGAAAGAGCACGGCCTCCCGTGTATAGTTGGCGCCGTGGACCGCGTCGATGCCGTACAGGATTGGTATACCAAGACGCGTCTCCTCCATGGCCGTCCGCTGCACCTGGCGAATGACTTCCGCCCAGTGGCCGACGGAGAACGCCTGTCCCGTCACGTTCAGGATGGAGCCCACGTGGTGCTCCACGACCACGTTGCGCAGCTTCTCCGGACTCAGCTCATGCTCGCGGATCGCCGAAGGGTTATCCTGGTGCGGGTCCTTTGAAACCATGCTGAGGGTGAGCTGGGTCATTTGTCCCACCTTCTCCTCCAGCGTCATCTCATTGAGAAGGGAGTCAACCCGCGCCTCTACGTTCTCGACGCTGGTCGTGACAGAGTCATCCAGAATGCCCTGGGCGAACGCGCCGCTGCTCCGGACCGAGGCGCTGACGGGCGGCTGTGGGCTCTTCAGCAGCGAGACGTCACGATCGAGCGCCATGCGGCGCCCCTCGGGGTCGGCCTGTTGCCCTGTTTGGCCCACGGCGTCGGATTCCATCGTCGTGTCAGGAGGAGAGGTGTCGGCCATCGTGTCGTTCGTGGTGGTGGGACGCGTGTCGGCACACCCTGCCAGCAGCACCGAGGCAGCGAGCAGGAAACGTGCCCAGTCTGTGGGTAAGGAGACGTTCATCCGATTCGATGTGGGGAAGATTCGTGGTGGAAACGGATCGGTCGGCCAGCTCTGCTCCGCCCCTCCGATAAAAACGTCGCTCTAGCCCCCGACCTACATCCGATCCGGCCGTGCGGGTGCGCTGTGACTGTAGAACGCGAGTACTCCTGTGGGGCGGGGGACTAAGATCTGCCGGGGTAAGGGCAGGCAGGATCGCTACTCGGGCTTGTACACCCGTACGTAGTCGATTACCATGCGCTCGGGAAATGCCGAGTCGTCAATGCCCTCGGCCCCGCCCCAGGTCCCGCCGACGGCGATGTTCATCAGGAGGTGGAATTTCTGGTCGAAGGGCCATTCCTCCCAGCCGTACTGCTCGCGGTTCCGGAAGGTGAAGTACCGCTCCCCGTCGACGAAGACGCGGATCTCGCTGGGGGTCCACTCCATGGTGTATTCGTGGAAGGCGGACGTGGCGTCGGGCACAGTGATCGAGCCGCCTTTATCGGTGTCGTTGATGTGGTTGAACGCCTCGGTGTGGATGGTGCCGTGGATCACGCCCGCGTCGTACCCTACGTGCTCCATGATGTCCATTTCGCCATTGTCCGGCCAGTACTGGTCGCCATAGGTGTCCTCGTCGGCCAGCATCCAGAGGGCCGGCCACGTACCCCGTCCGCCCGGCAGCTTAGCCCGAATCTCGAAGCGGCCGTATTTCCAGGACGCCTCGCTGTTGAGGCGGGCCGACGTGTAGGCGTTGCCCTGATAGGATTCCTTACGAGCCTCGATGACGAGATTGCCGTTTTCTAAACGTGCATTTTCTGGGTCATTTTCCGTGTAGTACTGCTGCTCCTGATTGCCCCAACCGTCGCCACCGGTTTCATAGTACCACTTGTCCGAGTTCGGGAGGCCCTGTCCCTCAAACTCGTCGCCCCAGACCTGCTTCCAGGTGACGGTGGCGTTGATGGGAGCGACGCGCACGCTCTTCGAAGCGTCGTCGGTGGCCCCGTTCGCGTCCGTCACCGTGAGAGTCACCTCGTAGCGTGCGTTCTCCCCGTACTTGTTCTCTACGGTTTCTGGGAAAGTGTGGCGCACCTGCGCACCCGTTTTCGTCGTTTCTCCGATGGACCACTCGTAGGAGGTAATGCCGCCTTCCGCGTCGCTGGAGCCGGTAGCGTCGAATTGCACCTCAGTTCCGGCGGTGGGCCTGTTGGAAGACACGCTAAACGTGGCGGTCGGAGCGGTATTGGACTCCGTACCTCCGTTTCCTCCCCCCGAGTCGCACCCGGTGGCGAAGAACAGTGGCAGAGCAACGGCGAACGGTCGTAGATACAGGAGCATTGTGTACATGGCAGGAGCGTAGGCTGCGGAAAAAGGGTGCGCCCCGCGTGGAAGCTAATTGCTAGACTCCGGGATCACGGGGCGCCGGCGGATTTCGTCGATGTAGATCGTTCCCGTGAAGGTGTTCGGGTTGTTGTCATTGAGTAGGAGCACGATTTCTCCCATCTGCGTCGGGTCTACGGGCACCCCGTCGAACTGCTGAAAGTTGCCTCGGAAGTCGAAGTAGTAGGTCGCGTACTCCCCGTCGGCTGGCACCTCCGCTACGAGTTCAGGCACGGTGACGTTGGCATCTGCGTTGTCGCCCGCTCCGTTGAGCGCCGTGCGGATGACGGCTGGACCGTCACTCGACGCCGTCGCGCGAATGCGCATCTCCACGACCGGCGTGTCCTCGAAGTTCGTTGGTGCACTGAACGGCTTCGAGATACCCGGGAAGACGCCCACGCCGCCCAGGTTGGTGCCGTCAATGCGGAGCTGGCCCTCCTCCTGGCTGATGCCCGGTCCGCCGAAAGCGAAGAATCCCTCCGTTCCACTTTCAAAGTCGGCAATGGTCTGCGGGCCGATCACCGTGCCAGCAAACCGGACCGTGGCGGTTACGCCCCCGGCGCGGAAGCGGATCGGGGAAGCGTAGTTTCCGGACTGGCGGGGACCTGTGAAGGTGACAAGGAATGAACTTGATCCGTCGGCCGGAGTGCCGTTCTCTTTGCCCACCTCTACGGTATAAACGTCGGGCAAACTGGCGGTGTCAGGACGAGGACGTTCGCTGAGGCCCTGGTATTCCAGCGTGAGGGTATCGGACTGCGAGAGGTCTGGCTGAACGCGGAAGTCGATCTGGGGAGTCACAGGCGCAATCACACCGTCCGCCGTGTCCGTGGCGGGGCCCGAGTCGCACCCCGCCAGCACGAGGCCGGCGGCGACGACAATCAGCAAGAAGCGCAGCACCTGGTGGGCGTAGGAGGAGTCGTGGGTCATGGCAGGCAACGGGCCCTGTAAAGCCGGGCCTCTGATGGTCAAGAATACGTGTGAAGTGCAAGGGCGGGCCGGGACACTCGTCCTGCGAGGGGCTACTCGTACCCGGGATTCTGGTCGAGCGCCGTGCCCTGGTCGAGTTGCTCCTGCGGAATGGGGAAGCGCTCGTTGACGCCCTCCTGAAATCCATCGTCGGCCATCAAGTCAGTGCGCCCCTGTCGCACGAGGTTGAAGAAGCGCTGGTACTCCATCGCGAACTCCACCCGCTGCTCGTGCCAGATGATGTCGCGGAGCTCGCTCTGGTTGGCGGTCGTGATGTCGGGGAGGACCCCATCCGGATCGTTCGACGGATCGTCGTCATCGTCACGGGCCCGGGCGCGCACCTTGTTCAGCGATTCCAGTGCCGCCTGCGGATCGCCGTTCTCATTGGCGGCTTCCGCGTGCCACAGCAGCACGTGGGCGTAGCGGATGACGCGCCGATTCGTGGGACCCTTGCGGGGGCCAGAGGGCTGGCGTGCGGCCGGCAGCCACATCTTTTCGTTGAGGTATCCATCGGGACCGTTAGCGGCACAGGCCCCGACGACTTCAACCGTTTCGGTGTTACCCTCCGGACCGGTAATCGTCTCGCCGCTCTCGATGATGGTAGCATCTCGGCGTGGGTCATTGGCCTCAAAGGCGTCATAGAGCGCCTGAGTGGGACAGTTGAATCCGTAGCCCCAGGTGTCCCGGCTGTTCTGGTAGATGGTCCCGACCGTGCCCTCTAGAGCACTCGAGAGGTCCACATGGTTAATTTCGAAGACCGACCCAGGGCCAAACTCTCCACGCTGGTCAAAGACGCGGCTGTAGTCTGGGTCGAGGCTGTAGCGGCCCGAGTCGATGATTTCCCTGGCCAGGGTCTGCGCGTCGCTCCACTCTTCCTGGAAGACGTGTGCCTCCACGCGCAACGCCTTCGCGGCGCCCTCCGTGGCCCGGCCCAGGTCCGGCGCAGTGGGCCCCATCGCGGTGGCGGCATCCTGCAGGTCTGTCTCGATCTGTGCCCACACCTCCGCCTCCGACGTGCGGGGCACGTCGGCATCCGAAGCTGGAAGCGGCTCGGTAATCAGGGGAATGCCCGGCCCGTCGTTGGCCCGGTCGTTACCCAGGCCGTACATCTTCAGCGCGTAGAAGTGGAAGTATGCGCGCAGAAACTTCGCCTCCCCCACAATCTGCTCGCGCTGACTGGCGCTCATGCTCTCGATGTCCGGCACGTTCGCAATCACGAGGTTCGCCCGGTAGATGCCCGTGTACATCGTATTCCACGTAGAGGTGATGTACGGGTCTGTGGGGCGCGGATTGAACTGCTCCACGCGCTGGACCGAGATCTGATCGCTCCCGCTTTCTCCACCTTTCGTGGCGTTGTCTGAGGCGATGGAGCCAAAAATCATGGGATAGGGCGGGAAGAAGTCGAACGACCGCGCCTGGGCGTAGTCGTATACCGAATTCAGGGCCCGCTGGGCGTCCTCCCCATTCCGGAAGAAATTCTCGGAGGTCAGTTCGCCCTGCGGCGATTTCTGCAGGAAGCTATCGCACCCCGTGAAGAGGGCGGTGAGGACGACGGCCGCAAGGAGGCTGGAGAGAAGGCGTCGGTACATGGCCGATCAATCGGTCGGTGTGGAAAGGGTGTGTCGAGGCTGAGCCCCGTGTGGGGCGCCGGGAGGGCGTGTGGAGCGCCGTTTAGAAGCCGAGGTTGATGCCGACGGTGTAGACCCGTGGCTGCGGGTAGGTGGCCCGGTCGATGCCGCGGTCGAGCGTGCTGTTGTTGACGCCGATTTCGGGGGTGTAGCCGTCGTATCCCGTGAGCGTGAAGAGATTCTTGGCGCTCACGTAGAGGCGGGCCCGATCCAGACCGGCGCCGAGGGAGCTGAGCAGACGCGACGGCACCGAGTATCCCAGCCGGACATTTTTAAGGCGGAGGTACGATCCGTCCTCCACGTAGAAGTCGGAGATGCGGCTGTTCTGGTTCGGATCAGAGGACGTGAGGCGGGGCATGCGGGTGCTCGTGCCGGGGCCCGTCCAGCGGTTCTTGACGGCCTCGCTCATGTTGAATGCCGTGTTGAACACCGTGTAGAACTTGTAGGCCGCGAAGAGGTCGTTGCCCTGCACGCCCTGAAAAAGGGTGCTCAGGCTCACCCCCTTGTACTCGACGTCCAGGTTGAACCCGTAGGTGAAGTCGGGCGTCGGATTGCCGATGAAGGTCTGGTCTGCCTGGGTGATCTGCCCGTCTCCATTCAGGTCCTTGAAGCGGATGTCACCCGGCGCCGTGTCGGCGCTCTGGTAGGGTCCCTCGTCACTCAGCTCATTCGCGTTGGCCACTTCTTCCGGCGTCTGGAACAGGCCGTCAGTCTTGTAGCCGTAGAAGGCCCCAACCGGGTGGCCCGGCTCGGTGCGCGTGATGGATCCGTTTCGGTAGTTTCCGCTATTGATCACGAAGTCGGTCGACTGGGCGAGGCTCACCACTTCGTTGCTCAGGGTCGTCAGGTTGCCGCCAACCCGTACGGTCAGATCTTCAGCCGGCGTCAGAGAGTAGTCGGCCGAAAACTCCCAGCCGCGGTTCCGAATTTCTCCGGCGTTCTCGGGGCTGGCACTCACCAGACCGCTCGTAGGAATCGGGGGGAGAGACACCAGCAGATCGGAGGTGACCTTGTTGTAAAACCCGGCGCTCAGGTTCAGACGGTCGCCAAACAAGGCCGCATCGAGCCCGATGTCCGTCTGAGTTGTCTCCTCCCACTTTACGTTAGGGTTCGGCGACTGCAGCGGAGCAGACCCTGGAGCTAGCTGGCCGTTCAGCACGTAGTCCTGATTGCCGGCAATGGTGGCTGCGAACGGGTAGTCCCCGATGCGCTGGTTTCCGTTTTGCCCCCACCCGGCCCGTAGCTTCAGGTTGGTCACCAGTTCGTTGTCGGGGAAGAAGGGTTCTTCAGAAATACGCCACGCCGCCGAGACGGATGGAAAGAACGCAAATCGATTGTTCGCCCCGAACCGCGAGGAGCCGTCGTAGCGCGCCACGGCGGTCAGCAGGTAGCGGTCCGAGAAGTTGTAGTTGAGGCGTCCGAAGAACGACAGTAGGTTCGACTCCGCGAGGCTCCCGCCGATGTTCACGACCTCGGGGCCAGCGCCCAAGTACCGGAGCGACGGATCGTTGCCCGGCTGTCCCTGCGTGGTAGCGTTGATGAAGCGGTAGTAGTTCGTCTCGATGGTAGTACCCCCCACCGCTTCCACGTCGTGGGAGCCAAAAGCCTTGTCAAAAGTTAAGGTATTGTCCCAAATAAGCGAACTCTGAAAATCCGAATACTGCGTGGTGCTTGGGGAGACGTTGCGGAAGCTGGGGCTGATGTCGTACTCCGGGGTAAAGGCATACGTGTTGCCGTTACGCAAGTCAAAGCCGAGCTGAGAGCGAACACGGAGCGACGGCAAAAAGGATAACTCCGCAAAGACATTTCCCACGAGACGGTTCTCGTTATACTCGTTATTCCGAAAGTCTAGAGCAGCCAGCGGATTGTTGGCGTTCGTGCGGGGTTGGGCCGTAAAATTGCCTGCACTGTCGCGCGCCGGCACCGTGGGGTCAACCTGCAGCGTCTGGATCAGTAGATTCCGCACATTGTCCGACTCTGAGATCGTGCTGCGGGTCCTCCGTTCGAAAGTCAAGTTTTCGCCCACAGTGAGTAGGTCGTTGACCTCGAACTCGGTGTTGACCCGTGCATTCAGCCGCTCCAGACTCGACTTGTCAATAATACCTCCCTCCTCAAAGTACCCGCCACTGATTCGGTACGTCAGATCCTCGGTCCCTCCAGACACCGCTAGGCTGTAGTTCTGTGTAATCCCACGTTCGAAGACCAAGTCCTGATAGTCTGTACTTCCTTCAGGACCGAGGTAGGCACTCGGCGACGTGAAAGTGGGCGCCTGACCGGCGTTGATATTGGCCTCGTTGCGCAGGGCGGCGTACTCAGGCCCCTCCAGCATGTCGATCGTGCGCGGCGTTTGCTGGATGCCCGTGTAGGCACTAAAGCTGACGCTGCGCTCGCCGGCGCTTCCGCTTTTTGTGGTGATGATGACCGCGCCGTTGGCTGCCTGTGCCCCGTAAATGGCTGCCGCAGACGCCCCCTTCAGAATGTCGATTGACTCAATGTCGTTGGGATTGAGGAAGCTGATGCCACCCGCCCCCGTTTCCGTTGGATCCGACACCGGGACACCATCCACCACGTAAAGGGGATTGCTGTTGCCCGTAGTGCCGGTTCCGCGGATCCGTATGCTGAAGCCAGAGCCCGGGCTTCCTGTGTTTTGAGTCACTGTCACACCAGACACGCGTCCCTGAATCGCCTCTTGAGCGCTCTCAATTGGGGTTTCCGCTAAATCTTCCGTGGGCACCGATGAAATCGAGCCAGTAAGATCACTCCGTTCCTGAGTGCCATACCCCACGACGACCATCTCGTCCATCGCCATTGCGTCCGGCGCCAGGGCAAAGTTCAGTTCAAGGGTCTCACCGGCCGCCACATCGACCTCCTGGGTGCGAGAACGGAATCCTACGAAAGAGGCCCGAACTTGGTACGTCCCCGGTTCGAGGCCAGGGATGCGAAACGCCCCGTCCGCGTCGGTGCTTGTGCCTCGCTGAGAATCAACGATGACGACGTTTGCACCCGGCAAGGCGTCTCCAGACGAGGCCTCCGTCACCATCCCCGTAATGGTCCCAGTCTGGGCGATGGCGGAACCGACCCCGCCCATCAACAGCAGGGCGAACGATAAAAGCGCTTTTTTCCAGAGCATGATGCTGAGCAAATCGCTTAGGAAGTGTTCGCGTGGGACGGAGGCCGGGAGCGGTTCCGTCTGGTCGGTTTCTTGAAACGAATTGTTGGAGTGAAACGGGTTTCAAGAAACCGGTTTCATAATAAACCGGAGGTTATCAAAATGTCAAGTGGACCACAGGATTGTGTCCCGACCCGCCGTGTCATCGCGCTGAGCGCCGTTTCGGGCCGCCGCTCCGGGGAGCGTTTCCGTTCGTCGCCGGGCCTACCACAGAAGACCGACGGTGACGGCGATGGCGATGAGCAGGAGGATGGTGGCCGTCGTCGTTTCGGGGGTGATGTCCGAGTCACTCCGTTGCCACATGGCCGCCGCGTTGGGGGCGGAGGCGATCCAGGGAGCCGTGGCGTAGCTGACGCCTCCCATCACGACCAGACTCGCCACGAAGAGAAGGCCCGCCACGTAGAGGAAGTGTAGGCCTGGATCGACGAGGAGGAGAGCGAGCGCCAGCAGGCTGCCGGCCACGAGGGTGAAAAACGCGGCGTGGTGGTTCACGCGACGGACAAAGAGCCCGCCGAGGAAGACGGCGACGATGGGAGGGGTGAGGTACGAGAGCGCGGACTGCAGGTACGTCCAAAGCGACGAGAACTGGGCAATTTGCGGCGCGATCGCAGCGCCGAGAACCAGGACGACAGCGGCGACGATCCGTCCAACGAGCACAAGTTGGCGCTCTGATGCCTCTGGGCGCAGCGCCGCGTAGAAGTCCATCGTGAGGAGGGCCGACGCGGAGTTTAGCACGGAGTCGACGGACGACATGACTGCCGCAACAAACGACACTAGGACAAGGCCACGTAGACCGCTAGGAAGAAGATCAAACGCGAGTGTTGGAAAGACGAGGTCCGGATTCTGTAGATCAGGATACAGAACTAAGGCGAGAAGGCCAGGCATTACCATCAAGATCAAAACCGGGAGTTTAAGTGCTCCGGCAAGTAGTGCTCCCTGCCGGGCCTCATCAAGTGAGCGTGCCGCCATCGTACGCTGCACCATCACCTGATTGATGCACCAGTAATATACACCCAGCAGCATTAGGCCTGTACAGAGGCCAGGCCACGGGAGAACCTCACTGTTAGCTGGAAGGATGAGGTTTCGCATGGACGGGGTGGTGGCGCTCTCAACTGCCCCCCATCCGCCCACCTGCCAGTACGCTGCCGCCGACACGCAGGCTGTACCCGCGAGCAGGAGGACACCCTGGAGCACATCAGTATAGACGGCGGCGCGAAGCCCCCCTGCGATGGCGTACATGCCCGCCAGGAGGGCAAGCACCCCTACACACACTTCTAGCGACAGCGTGGGAAGCACGACCCGCATCACGATGGCTCCCGCGTAAAGCGTGCCCGCCATGTCGATCAAGACGTTCCCGGTGAGAGCGAGGGCCGAGAAGTACTTTCGGGTGCGCACGTCAAAGCGATACTCCAGAAACGCAGGTGCCGTCGTAATGCCGAGACGACGGTAGACAGGGAGGAAAAAGAAGATGAGGACAAGGAGAGCGACGACCGCCGTCCATTCGTAGTTGTAGATGACGAGTCCCATCTGGTACGCGCCCCCAATCAGGCCCACCAGGGTGCTCCCTGACATGTTGGTCGCAAACAGCGAAAGGCCCGTGAGGGGCCAAGAAATGGAGCGCCCCGCGAGAAAGTAGTCATCGCTCGTGTCGGACCGGCGCGTTCCCCAAAATCCGATGCCGAGGATGACGAGGACGTACCCCGCAACTGCGACCCAGTCAAGAATGCCGAATGAGCCAGATCGCATAGGGCACTGGGGCCGTGTGTGGCCACAACTGTCAGACGACGGAGGCGATGAGGGTCCCCCCTCGGCTTTCAGGACGCAGGAGAAGTCATCTTCCCGGCCCGCCTGGGATCAATCGAGACGTGACGCCCCCATGGACCCGTCACGAGTCCCGCGGTTTCGTGCTGTCGCGCACCTTCAGCTCGTGGGGGACGCGAAAGGTCTCGGACTCTGGCGGACGGCTGGACTGCACGCGTTGGAGAAGCCGCTCCCCGGCCCGCCGGCCTAGCTCGTACACCGGGACCCGCACCGTGGTGAGCGGGGGATTGGCGTAGCGGGCACTCGTGATGTCGTCGAACCCGGCCACCGCGATGTCGTCGGGCACGCGAAGTCCGGACTCCTGAAAGGCCAGCATGGCTCCAATCGCCATGTAGTCGTTGCAGGCAAAAACCGCGTCCGGGAGTTCCTCTCCCTCGAGAAGTTTTTTCCCGGCTTGGTAGCCGCTTTTCTGTGTGAAGTCCCCCTCCACGAGGGGACCCTCGTCGAGATCGTGCTCAGCCAGGGCGTCGCGATAGCCCCGCATCCGCCGCTCCACGTCGTAGCTTCCAGGCGGTCCGGTGATGGCGGCAATCCGGGAATGCCCCGCCTCGATCAGATGACGCACTGCGTGGGCAGCACCCTCACGGTTTTCCATGCGGTACAGGTCGAAAGCATCCCCCTGGAGCTCGCTGTTAACGAAAACCGTCGGAAGGTCCATTCCTTCGGTCAACGGATCGGACCGCGCCCGAGGCGTCATAATCACCAGCCCGTCCACGCGCCCAGCCAGTGATTCCAAGGCCGACCTGCCCTCATCCGGGTTGTAGTGTGAACTCGCGATGAGTAGAAAATGGTCGGCCTCCTGCGCGGCGTCGTCGAGCCCCCGAATCAGCTCCGAGAAAAACTCGCCGTGCGGGGCGGGGAGGATGACCCCGATGGAACGCGTACGGCCACTGCTGAGGCTTCGGGCAGTGGCATCGGGAGCGTAGCCCATGCGCTGCGCTACTTCGAGCACATGTTCCCGAGTCTCGCTGTTGACCAGGTGGTCGTGGTTGAAGACTCGTGAGACAGTGGTCGCCGATACACTTGCCTCGTCGGCGACATCGCGAATCGTGACGCTCATTCTTGAGGTGTGATGCTCATTATTGAGGAATGAAAAGTGGGAGAGGCTTTACCGGTGGGAAAGCAGGCCGGCAGGGTCCTTTGTGAGGGGCACGCGAGGAAAATGAGCCCCTGCGCGCATTCGCCGGGGGCCAAGATTGTCTTTGGGCGCGTTCGGCGTTGTCGGGCGAAGGGGGCCGGACCGATCGTCGCGTCACATCCCGCCCTCGTAGTACGCGTCGAAGCGGGGGATCCGGTCGAGGCCCGTCCAGTCGGTCACTGTCTGCTCCTCCGCATAGACGTACGCCCGGGGGACGTTGCCGGGGTCGAAGGCATTGGGGCGGGACCGGTACATGTACTCGACGCGCGTCTCGCCGTCGGCCGTCGTGGTGTCTTGGCCCGCGGGCGGCCCCAGGGCCGCCAGCGCGTGGTCGATCGGCATGCCGCGGTAGATGCGGCCCTCCATCACGTGGACGCTGTCTTTGCCCGACAGCGCGTTTTCCTGGACGTACGACTCGCGGCCGTCGTCGAACAGGGCACCGCCGGCGGTGCCACAGGCCCCGAGGAGTCCGACCGAGAGGAGAAGCAAGACAGATGGCGTAGGGAAGCGCATGGGGGGACGGTGGTGGGCGGGAGACACGAGTCTAGCCCTTTCACACGCACGCCTCGTGGTTGTTGCGCACGGCTTCACAGTCGAGGGGCCGTTTGGGGAAACGAGTCAGAGCGCCAACCTGCCTCCATTCGCGGCGCTAAGCAACTGGTTTGGCGTCTTTTTCCCAAACGAGAACGCCCCCCCGCGAATCCCTGCCGTCGCAGAAAAGGTTGACTCACTGAAGCCGACACGCACGACCACAACGCCGTCCGCCCGCACCGCCCATGCCGGAGACCGATTCTACGTCTGAAGAGCCGTCGCTCCGCCCCGAGCGGCTGTGGACGTCCCTCCGGCGCATCCTTCGGCTCGGGTGGCCCTACCGGGTCCGCCTCGTGGGGGCCGTGGTGCTCACCGTGGTGGGGGCGGCGGTGGCACTCGTCGTGCCGTTGGGACTGCGCGAGCTGGTGGACGCGGTGTTTCAGCAGGAAAACCGGGCCCTGCTCGACTGGCTGACCGTGGCGCTTATCGTGCTCTTTCTGGCCCGCTCCGCGGCGGCCTTTGGGGGCAAATACCTGCTGGGCTGGACCGGCGAGCGCGTGGTCGCGGACCTGCGCAAGAAGGTTTACCAACACCTCCACCGGCAGAGCCTGCGGTTCTTCACCGACCACCGGACGGGAGACCTCACCTCGCGTCTCACCAACGACGTAGGCTCGGTGCGGAGCGCGGTGAAGGACGCGCTCCCCAATTTTCTGACCCAGTCGCTCTCGCTGGTGGGCTCGGTGGCGCTCATGGTGGTGCTCAACTGGCGCCTCAGCCTCATCATCTTCCTCATCGTGCCGGCCGTCACCGGGTTTGCGATCTACTTCGGGCGCAAGATTCGGGCGCTCGCCCGCGACATCCAGGACCGGCTGGCCGACACGACCGCCGTGGCGGAGGAGGCCCTCGCGTCCATCCGCGTCGTCAAGGCGTTTGCGCGGTCCGACTACGAGGTGGACCGCTACAACGAGGCGGTGGAGGACCTCTTCGGCACGGCGCGCTACCGGGTGGTCGTCACGGCCCTGTTCGAGTCGACGGTGGGGCTGCTTTTCTTCGCCGCCCTCGTGGCGATCTTCTGGTACGGCGGCATCGAGGTGCTGGCCGGGCGGCTCACGGAGGGAGACCTCGTGGCGTTCGTGTTCTACGCCTTCAACATCGCGCGGAGCGTGAGCAGCATGTCGCAGCTCTACTCCACCTTCAACAGCGCCGCGGGGGCGACCGAGCGCCTGTTCGACCTGCTCGACACCGAGCCCCACCTCCGCGACGCCGCGGACGCCATCGACCTGCCCCCGATCGACGGCCGTGTGCGCCTCGACGACGTGACCTTTGCCTACGACGAGGGGCGGCCCGTGCTCAAGGACATCTCGCTCGACGTGGCGGCGGGCGAGACGGTCGCCCTCGTGGGACCGAGCGGCGCGGGGAAGTCGACCCTGATGAGCCTGATTCCCCGCTTCTACGCTCCCCAGGAGGGGCGTGTCCGCGTCGACGGCCACGACCTGAGCGACGTCTCGCGACAATCGCTGCGTGCCCAGATCGCGTCCGTGTCGCAGGAGGTGCACCTTTTCAACGCCACGATCGGGGAGAACATCCGCTACGGGCGGCTCGACGCGTCCGACGAGGCGGTGGCCGAGGCGGCCCGCGCCGCCAACGCGCACGACTTCATCGTGGACCTGCCCGAGGGCTACGACTCGGAGGTGGGCGAGCGAGGCGTCAAGCTGAGCGGCGGGCAGCGCCAGCGCGTGGCCATCGCCCGGGCCCTGTTGCGCGACGCGCGGCTGCTGCTCCTGGACGAGGCCACCTCGTCCCTCGATTCGGCGTCGGAGGCCCTCGTGCAGGAGGCCCTGGAGCGGCTCATGGAAGGGCGCACCACGTTCATCATCGCGCACCGCCTCTCCACCGTCCAGACGGCCGACCGCCTCTTCGTGCTCGACGACGGCCGCGTCGTGCAGCGCGGCACCCACGCCGAGCTGATGCAGGCGGGCGGGCTCTACCGCCGGCTCGCGTCGTATCAGTTTCGGGAGCCGAGCGGAGTCGACGAAGGGATGCTTGACTAGTCTGCTCCGTTCCGCATCGCGTCCAGCGCCTCCTGAGTGGCGTCGTCCACGGGCAACGCGTCGACCCGCTTCGACAGCGCGGCGACGGTCGTGCCGGCCTGCCAGGAGACCGGGGCGTCCGGGTCGTGGAGGAGGTGGCGGTAGAGGAGGAGGGACCGGGCGAAGCAGCCCCCGGCCTTCTCGTCGTCGTCCCGGTACTCGTAGGTTTCGCCCATCCGGTGGAGGGCACGGGCGAGCGTCTGGGCCACGTCCGGCACAAACCGGTCGTTCTCGTGGCACAGCTCCATCAGCGCGTCGGGCGGCAGCGTCCGCAGGTCCTCGGCCCGCCCGTCGAGGTGGGTGCGGCAGGCCTCATCGATCCCCTGCAGCAGGTCGTCGGGTTGTTCGCGGGACGACTGGCCCAGCAGCGTGGCGATCGCCTTCGTGAACTGGCGGATCTGCCGCATGAGCACGTCCTGGTGGATCATGAGGAGGCGGGCGCTCTGGAAAAGAAAAACGTGTTGCCGTCGGTGGAAGAGACGCGGCGGCGCGCGCCTCGCGGAGCCGCCCCCAGCGGTCCGCCCCGACCCGAGCCGGCGGCTCAAATCCATTCGGGATCCTCAACCGTGCGGTCGGTGTCGAGATTCCCGGTGTTGCGGGTGGCGGCGGGCTCCACGAGGAGAACGTGCGCTTCCCCGTCGGGGGCGACCGGGCGGTGGTCGGTGCCGCTCGGGACGACGCAGAAGTCGCCCTCGTCGAGCCGCCGATCGTCCGCGTCCCGGAACTCGATGACGAGCCGTCCACGGAGGACGAGAAAAAACTCGTCCGCGCCGTCGTGGTGGTGCCAGTCGAACGGCCCCTCCAGCTTGGCGAGCTTGACGTGCTGGTCGTTCACTGCCGCGATGATGCGGGGCGCCCACTGTTCGTCGAACTGCTCCAGCTTCTCGCGGAGGCTTCCGGCGTGCATGAGGAGGGGGGACGCGTCGATGGCATTGAGCGGTGTGGAGGCGGAGGCATGTACGAAAAAAGCGGCCGACCCTGGAGGGATGGCCGCTTTCGTGCCGTACGGGATGGTCAGGCCGAACCGAAGGCTACGCCTCGTCCGCCTCGTACGAGAAGCTCTCCTGGACCGAACGGTCCTGTTTGTGGACGACGAGTTGGCTGGGCGCCTGCTCCTTGGCCGTGGCACGGGCCGTGCTGACGGCCTCCTTCTTCGTGTCGTGGGTGCCGACGGGGGCCTCCTCCCCCTCCACCGTGATGCTCCACCCGTCGTCGCTGGGCGCGACGTGAAAGACACGGGGCTCGACGGCCGTCTGCTGAGCGTTGAGCATCTCCGAGAGGGCGTCCAGCTTTTTCGACAGCTCCCCCACGCGCCGAGACAGGTTGCGCACCTCACTGCGGCTGGCCAATCCGAGCTGGCCGAGCGTGCCGCTGAGGGTGTCCGAGACGGCCTGCTCCACCGACTGCGTGGCGTCGTCGAGCCGCTGGGTCACGTCTTCGGTAAGGGTTTCCTGCTGCTCGCGGACGGTCTCGGTGGCCTTTTCGATCTGGTCGCGGCGCGCGTCCTCGTAGTTTCGGCCGCGCTCAACGAGCGTCTCAAACACCTTGTCGCCCTCCTGTTCGAGCCGCTCCAGCGCCCCGAGGCCGGCGAGCCAAATCTCGCGCGCCCGTCCCGATACCTCGTCGGGCAGCGTCTTCAAGGAGAAGCCTTTCCGGTCGTCCGTGGGCGTCTCGTCGTTCGTGGCCGTCATGGCAGTCCGTCAACTCGTTGATGGATGGGCCTGCGAGGAAAGCACAATTGCAATGTGTGAGACACTGCAAATATAGTAATAACGCAGCGCGTCATTGGTTCCGGGCTGGAATGAAACGCGGCACGAATTGAATGGGGATATTGCGGGATGGCAGAACGCTCCGCACACTGGCAGAAGCGTGAACCGTGATGCGTGACGTTTTTTCCTCCTCATGCTTCACGCATCACGGACCAAACAACTCTCTGTCATCCTGTCAGATCACTGCCGGCTGGTACACTTTTCGTCTATTACACGGGATGCATAGCGTGGAGGCTCGTCCAGGGACGCCCGCTTGGGCCGAGGGCCGCGCCGCACTCCCATTGCCGTTTGACCAACCCCAAGATTGACTTATGAACCTGCAAAAATTTACCGTCAAGGCCCAGGAGGCCGTGCAGAAGG
This sequence comes from Salinibacter ruber DSM 13855, assembly GCF_000013045.1. NCBI lineage: Bacteria > Pseudomonadati > Rhodothermota > Rhodothermia > Rhodothermales > Salinibacteraceae > Salinibacter > Salinibacter ruber. The sequence continues at coordinate 3,503,908 of NC_007677.1, read as the reverse complement.
CGATGGAGCTGGCGGCCTCCAAGAACCACCAGGGCATTGAGCCGCCGCACCTGCTGGAGGCCTTCCTGAGCGACCCCGACAGCGTGGCCGTGTCGATCCTGCGGCGTGTGGGGGTGAGCCTCGATCGCCTCCGCACGGAGGTGGAGGCGGCCCTAGAGTCGTTGCCCACGGTGACGGGCGCGAGTGCTGGCGACCAGTATGTGGGGGAGGAGCTGAAGAAGGTGTTCGACCGCGCCCGCGCCGAGGCGGACGTGATGGACGACGAGTACGTCTCGACCGAGCACCTCCTCATCGGCCTCGTCGAGGGCCAGAACGAGATCGGACAGGCCCTTCGCGCCCAGGGCGGCTCGAAGGAGCACGTCATGGAGGCGCTGGAGGACGTGCGCGGCGGGCAGGGCGCCGACGACCCCCACGCCGAGAGTCGCTACGAGGCGCTCGACCGCTTCGCCCAGGACCTGAACGCGATGGCCCGCGAGGGCGACATCGACCCGGTGATCGGGCGCGAGCAGGAGATCCGCCGCGTGCTGCAGATTCTGAGCCGCCGCACCAAGAACAACCCGGTGCTCGTGGGCGAGGCCGGCGTCGGCAAGACGGCCATCGCCGAGGGCATCGCCACGCGCATCGTGCAGGGCGACGTGCCGGAGTCGATGCAGTCGAAGCGCATTGTGGCGCTCGACATGGGGGCGCTTCTGGCCGGCTCCAAGTACCGGGGGGAGTTTGAGGACCGGCTCAAGGCGGTCGTCAACGAGGTGTCCGAGTCCGACGGCGAGATCGTCCTCTTCATCGACGAGCTGCACACGCTCGTGGGGGCCGGGGCGTCGGAGGGCGCCATGGACGCGGCCAACATTCTGAAGCCCGCTCTCGCCCGCGGGGAGCTGCGTGCCATCGGCGCGACCACGCTCGACGAATTTCGCAAGCACATCGAGGACGATCGGGCCCTGGAGCGCCGCTTCCAGAAGGTGCTCGTAGAAGAGCCGAGCGTGGAGGACACGGTCTCGATCCTGCGCGGCCTCAAGGAACGCTACGAGGTGCACCACGGCGTGCGCATCAACGACAGCGCGCTCATCAACGCCGCCGACCTCAGCGAGCGCTATATCACCGACCGGCAGCTGCCGGACAAGGCGATCGACCTGATCGACGAGTCGGCCGCCCGCCTCCGCATGGAGATCGACTCGATGCCCGCGGACCTCGACCAGTTGGAGCGGGAGATCCGGCAGCTCGAAATTGAGCGCGAGGCCGTGAAGCGCGACGAGGGGGACCAGGCCGAGAAGCTCGACGAGATCGACCGGAAGATCGCCGACCTCGAGGACGAGCGCGACGAGCTGAAGGCCCGCTGGACGGAGGAGAAGGACCTGATCCAGACGGTTCGCTCCGCGAAGGAGCGCATCGATGAGCTCCGCGTGAAGGCCGAAAACCTGGAGCGGGAGGGCAAGTACGACGCGGTCGCCGAAATTCAGTACGGCGAAATTCCGGACCTGAAGGAGGAGGCCGAGGCGGCCAACCAGAAGCTCGAAGAGATCCAGGAGGACGGCGCGCTGCTGAAGGAGGAGGTCGACGGCGAGGACATCGCCGAGATCGTCTCCAACTGGACCGGCATTCCGGTGTCGAAGATGCTGGAGAGCGAGCGCGCGAAGCTCCTCCGCATGGAAGAGGAGCTGTCGGAGCGCGTGGTCGGCCAGGACGAGGCCATCGAGGTCGTCTCCAACGCCGTCCGCCGGGGGCGCACCGGCATGCAGGAGGGCGATCAGCCGATCGGTTCGTTCATCTTCCTGGGCACCACCGGCGTGGGGAAGACGGAACTGGCGAAGACGCTCGCCACGTTCCTCTTCGACGACGAGGACGCGATGGTGCGCATCGACATGAGCGAGTACCAGGAGCGCCACACGGCCAGCCGCCTTATCGGCGCGGCCCCCGGCTACGTCGGCTACGAGGAGGGCGGCCAGCTTACCGAGGCGGTCCGGCGCAAGCCCTACTCCGTGGTGCTCCTCGACGAGATCGAGAAGGCGCACCCCGAGATCTTCAACGTGCTCCTGCAGGTGCTCGACGACGGGCGCCTGACCGACAACCAGGGGCGCACGGTCGACTTCACGAACACGATCATCATCATGACCTCGAACATGGGCTCCGACGTGATCTCGGAGCGGATGGACGAGGTGGAGGGCGGGTACCTCTCGGAGCGCGAGCATCAGGAGCTTGAGGAGGAGGTCCTCAAGATGCTGCGCCGCCAGGTGAAGCCCGAATTCCTGAACCGGATCGACGACATCGTGATGTTCCGCTCGCTTAGCCGCGAGCACATCCGCGAGATCGTCGAGATCCAGTTCGGGCGTGTCCAGCAGATCGCGGACAAGAACCACGACCTGTCGCTCGAGCTGTCCGACGACGCGAAGGACTGGCTCGCCGACCGCGGCTACGACCCGGCCTTCGGCGCCCGCCCGCTGAAGCGCGTGATGAAGCGGCACGTGTCGAACGGCCTCTCGCAGGCGCTGCTCGACGGCACGATCGCCGACGGCGACCACGTCCGCATCGAGCGGGCCGACGACGAGGAGGGCCTCACGTTCGAGGCCGTGGCACCGGCGGGGGCCGAGCAGGCCGCCGACGCCGCCGCGACCGGCGGGGACGGGGCCGCGGCCGTTGACGCCTAACCCACGAGGCCTGGAATGCAAGAGGCGGAACAGCTGCGCCGTCGTCGTCCGGGGTCCGGAGGGCGGCGGCGTTTTTTGGGACCGGCCCTGCGCCGCGGGCTTCATTGAGAAGCGAGTCCTACGGTGCCGAGACGGACGGCGCCCCGTCGCCACGGGCCGGGGACGCCGCGGGGGCCTGTTGGTCCTCGCCCTCAAGGACGAACTGGTCGGTCGTGGCGACGAGCCGCCCGGACAGGTCGCTGAGGTCGGCGGCGGACTGGGCGATCTCCGTCACGTCCTGGGCGGTCTGCGAGGTGACCGTCGAGATCTCCTTGATGTTTTGGGAGACCCGCTCGCTCGTGGCGGACTGCTGCTCGATGGCGGCGTTGAGGGCGAGCAGGTTCGTCTGGTCCGCGATGTCGTCGATCGTCGCCACGATCTCCCCGATTGCCTCGCTGGAGGCGCCCAGCTGGTTGATCGTCTCGGCGGAGTGCTCGACGACCTCACCGACCTGCTCCATCTTCTCGATGGCCCGGTAGATGATGTCGCCGTTCTCTTGGGCTGCTGCCCGGGCGGCCTCGGCACGCTTGGACGTGCGGTCGACCGTCTCGGCGTTCTCGCCAATGGTTCGCGACATCTCCTCCATCGCCGCGGCGACGTCGTCGAGCTGGGTCGACTGCTCTTCGGCCCCGGCCGACATGTCGTCTGCCGTGCTGGACAGCTGGGTGGACGTGGCGGAGAGCTCCCGGGTTGCTTCGGTAATGCGCCCGATGAGGGTGCGGAGGCTGTGCACCGTCTCGTCCAGTCGGGCCCACACGCGGGCCAGGTCCTCGTCGTCGCTGTCCTGCGGAACGTCGACCGACAGGTCGCCCTCGGCCAGTTGCCCGAGCACGTCGGCGAGGGCCCGTGTCTCGCGGCGGAGCGTCTGTCGGGTGCGCTCGTTGCGCCGCCGCGACTGCCGCTCGTTGATGAGGACGGCCGCCGCTTCCGCGGCCGCCTCGACGAACCGCTCGTCGGCCGCGTCGAAGGTCGTAACCTCCTCCTTGTCCGACAGGTAGAGGTTGCCGAGCGCCTGGTCCTGATACGTGATGGGCGCCGCCAGCAGCGACTGCATGGGCGGGTGCCCGTCGGGAAAGCCGACCGACTCGCTGTGGGTGGTCATGTCGTCGAGCCGCAGCGTGACCTGTTGCTCGGGAATGTATCCGAGCAGGCCCTCTCCCTCCGGGGGATGGTCGATGGCCGCCTCCTGCTCGTCCGTCAGGCCGAGCGTGAAGAACTCCACGATCTCGCCGTTCTCGTCGAAGATGCTGAGGGCCGCGTACTGGGCCTGGGTCACGTTGCGCACCTCTTCTAGGAACGTACGGAACGCCGCGTGCACCTCCGCCTCCGTGCTCGTACGCGTCATCATCTGTCCGAGGGCGTCCATGTGCGCGCCCCTCCGCTCCACCTCGTCGGTTAGGGTGCGGAGGCGGGCAGGAAGGTCCCCGAAAAAGTCATCCGGGCGGGACGATTGCGATGTGCCCCGGCCCTCGGCCGGATGGGCCTCCACGGTATGCCGGACGCGGTGGACGGACCGGCCCACCCGCCACGCAACGTGGCTCGCAATTCCGGTCGCGAGCAGTCCACACGTGCCGAGAACGAATGCGCTGATCCAGACCGATGACAGTGCGAAGGCCCCCGCGACCCCGGCGCTGGCGGTCAGCATGGCCGCCCCGAAGGCAACAAATATGCGTCGGGCGGGAGACGGCGTTGGGCCGTCGGCGGACGGCTGCGGGGAGGACGCTGGCGCGGACCGTTCGGCCTTGGAGGTGTCGTCGGCGAACGAACACATAAGAAAAACGTCTTTGTTACAAAAATCGGGCATGAATGGAGTTATCGTCGGGCAGCGGACGCGTATTAAACGTGTGCGGAGCACCGTGACGGCATCGTTTATAAAAGACGCATTGAAGGGGCGCGGCCAGCCCTCCTCCGCGTCGTGGGACCCCGCAGGGCCGACGGGCGCTGGGGGACGGCCCCTCGTCCACGCGAATGGAGGGAAGTGCGCCGAGGCCGTCCCCGCCGGCTCCCCCATGCTTTCGGTGTGGGAACGCCCGACCCGGAGCCGCGAGTCTCCGACGCTGAGGCCCCCAAAGTGAAGAGTGTCTGAAGCAGGGGCGGGCGACGTTAGGGTTGCGGGTACAGGCGTGTCTTTGAGGCGCACTTCGAGTTCCTGGTGGGACTCGTATTGCAGTCATCTCTCCCAACGGCGCCCTGAAGCGCCGACGCCCGGCCCTCTGGTGGGGGTGCCGGGCGTTTTCTATGTGGCGGCGTGTCTCGTCCGGCGTCGGGGCGCCGAGGGCCAGGAACGCGCACGGATCGCCCCGTCTCTGAGAAAAGGGTTTCGTGAACCGCGGGGCCCCGTCCCGGCCGGAAGCCGGGATGGAATTCTGCGAGTGGAAACGGAGAAGTGAAAGGAACTGGGCAGGTGTGTCCGCCGAACCGACCGGGAGGGTTTTGTAGGTGGGGGCCTCGTTTAGGAGCGTCCGAGTCCTGCCCGTCTCTCCCAAAAGGGCCGCCGCGCGCCAGGCCCCACGTTCGTCCCCCTGCCACGGGCGCAGCCGTTGGGGGAAAGGGGCTACGCGACGTCGGGCACCTGCTTGTGCTCAGGCTCAAGGGAGGGGACGGACGACGAGGGCGCTGGAAGAATGATGGTGACCCGAGTGCCCTCCCCTGGGGTGGAGTCGAGCCGCAGCTCGCCGTCGTGCTCCTCCACGATGCGGCGGATGAGCGAGAGGCCGAGCCCGCTTCCCTGAGCCATGCGGCCGGCCTCGGTGCCCCGGTAGAAGCGCTCCGTCGCCGTGGCGCACTCCTCGTCGGACATGCCCACCCCCGTGTCGGTGCAGGTGAGGCGCGCCTGCCCGTCCGCGGTCGTCCCGACATCGACGCGGACGCCTCCCTCGCGGGTGTACTTGACGGCGTTGTCGAGAAGATTCCGGACCGCCTTCCGGAGCAGGGCTGGCTGCCCGGAGGCGCGGACGGACGCATCGGCGTCGACCGTGAGGGCAAGTCCTTTCTTGTCGGCCGCGGGCTGCACCGCATCCGCCTCGTCGGCGGCGAGGGCGGACAGGTCCACGAGGCTTCGCTCGAAGGCGCCCTCCCGATCGAGGCGGGTCAGCGTTAGCAGGGCGCGGAGCGTCCGCACCAGCCCCCCGAGTTTGCGGTCCAGGAGGCGAAGGGTCTCGCGGTAGCTCTCCGGGGTGCGCTCGCGGCGCAGGGCCAGCTCGACGTGGCCCTGAAGGGCGGTGAGGGGGGTTTGCAGCTCGTGGGCCGCGTTGGCGGTAAATCCCCGCAGGGCCGCCACGTGCTCCTCGATCCGGTCGAGCAGGGCATTGAAGGCGCGGCCCAGCGTCGCGGTCTCGCGGTCGGCGGTGGGCGGGATGTCGACTCGCTCCTCTAGCTCCGCGGAGGTCACCGACCGGGCCACCTCGGTGATGGAGCGGAGCGGGCGGAGCACGCGCCCGGCGGCCCAGGCCACGAGGCCCATCAGCCCGCCCGACAGCAGCAGCCAGAGGCCGCCCAGTGCCGCCCCGAAGCCCCACAGCAGGGAGCGGTGCTCGGGCACGAGACGGGCGACCTGAACGAAGCCCAGTCGGCCGCCGGAGGAGGCCCGCAGGGGCCGGGTGCGGTAGTAGAACGAGCGGCCGCCCAGCGTGAAGGTATGGAGGGAGGGCCAGATCCCCTCCGCATGAACCGGCCGGCGCCGGGCCGGAACGCGTACGGGAAGCGAGTCGATGTTGGCCGACCGGCGCACGAGGCGGCCGTCCGGCGTGAAGACCTGCACGAAAATGGGGTCGACCCGGTCGACTGCCAGGCGGTGGTGGGCCTCGTCCCACGCGTACCGGGACAGGTCCAGTGTGTCCTGACCGCCCACGTCGGCGCGCATCTCATTCACCTCCGTCGCCAGTGCGTCGGTCGCGCTCTGGTGGACGGTCAGGTAGGCCCCGCCCCAGGCGATGGCGGCCAGCACGCCGAGGGCGAGCACGACCGCGGGGCCGATCCGCATCAGCAGGCGCCGCCGAAAGGACGGGCGTTCGTCTGGCGGTGCGTCAGGGGAACCGGGCCGGGAGGGGAAGGCCGTCATCACGAGCTCGCGGAATCGGTGGGGGAGGAGCGGTCGTCGGCGGAGGCGTCTGCCTCTGAGCAGGCGGTGTACCGGTAGCCGATGCCCCGTACGGTTTCAATGGGCGCCTCGCAGCCAACCTCGTCGAGCTTGCGGCGGACGTAGTTCACGTACACGTCGATCAGGTTCGTCCCGCGATCGAAATCATGCCCCCACACCTCCTGGTGGATCGTGTCGCGGCTCAACGCCTGGCCGTGGCGGGCCATGAGGAAGGCCAACAGGTCGAACTCGGTGGGCGTAAGGTCGACTTCTTCGCCGTCGAAGGTGCAGGTGCGGGCCGCCGGGTCGAGCACGAGCGGCCCGTCCTCCACCCGCCCCGGCTCCGAGGGCCGGTCCACGCGGCGCAGGAGGGCCTCGATGCGCGCCAGAAGCTCGTCGAAGGCAAACGGCTTGGGGAGGTAGTCGTCCGCCCCGGCCCGGAGGCCCCGCACCCGGTCCTCCACGGCGTCGAGGGCGGTGAGCATCAGGATCGGCAGCTCGGGGCGGTGCAGGCGCAGGCGCTCGCACACCTCCAGCCCGGACAGATCGGGGAGACGGATGTCCAGCAGCACGAGGTCGATGCCGCCCTGCCGGGCGTAGTCGAGCCCACGCCGGCCGGCCTCGACCCAGCTCACCTCGTACCCCTCTTCGTTGAGCCCCTGCTGCACGAACGAGGCGACGTCGGGCTCGTCCTCGACAAGCAAAAGATGGGGGGCGTCACTCATCGACGGGGCGTGCGGTGGGTGACCTGTAGATGCACTCGTGTTGTACGAGCCCCGTGGTTCGGTCGTGCCGACCCACGCGGCGCCCCCACAGCGGCGTTCTGGGGAACCGTGCCGTATACGGGCCGGAAACGCAGGGGACGGCCCTGCCCCCGGTTCGTGATGGCGGTGGGGGCGGGCGGGCCGTCCCCCCGAAAGGGCAACCGAGCGGGCGCCGGGCCTAGCTCTGTTTGGCCCAGGAGCTGCAGTACCCTTCTCCCGCCACGGGGCCGGGAAAGAGCTGGCATCCGCCACAGCCCGAGCCATACTTCTCCTGCTGGTAGAGCTGGCAGTTCGCGCAGTTCTTGTTTGGTTTGGGGGAGGCTTTCACGTAGTTCAGGGCATTCACCTGCTGCTTGCGCCGCTGTTTTTGGGCGTCCGAGAGGCGCGACAGGTCGGAGCAGTCCGCCGACGCGGTCGCGCTTTCGCTGTCGGTGCCGTCGGCCCCACTTCCGGAGCCGTCGGAGCCGCCCCCGCAGGCCACCAGGAGCGTGCCACTCGCGCCCACGGCCCCGGCGAGGCCGAGCGAGCGAAGAAATTGTCGTCGGGACACAGGGTCTGAGTTTGTATCGGTCACGGGACTGTACGTGGTTGTGAAAGGAGAAAATGCAGATGCAATCCGCAAGATTGTGTACGAGGGGAAAGGGTGTTAGGGGAGCTCTGACGGGCGCTCGTGTGGTGGAATCCCCCCGATTCCGTCGTCCGGCGGGGGCCGTTCGTCGAGGCGGCGCGGCGGCGCCTCACTCGTCGTGCACGTCCGCCCCCGGGCCGTCGGGCGTCCCCACGGTCGTCGGGGCGGCACGGAGCTCAGGGTGGTGCACCTTCCCGCCCAGGTTTGCGGTGTAGGCCATCACGCCGGTCGTGAGCAGGGAGAGCACGAGCACAAGTTGGGCGGCCCACCGCGCGAGTGTGCGTCGAGACCGGCCGTACAGCAGGGCGCCGAGCGAGGCCACGCCCGTCCCGGTGCTTGCGAGGACGGCGTACCAGCCCCACGCCTCGTGCGCCTCGATCGCGTCGTGGGAGACCCCCGCCACGCCTTCGACGATCTCCTCGGCGGGCTCGCCGGTCCAGTACACCGCTACGGCGACAGCCCCGACCCCGACGAGGAGGCCGAGACTGACGTCCCGGACGGGCTCTTGTCTCTGCCAGAGCCCGTAGGCAAGGAGGACGGTGCCGAGGAGTGTGCCGAGGACGGGAATGTGGTTGAGGGCGAGGTGGAGGTGTGCGGCGGTCATGGCAGTCGTGGCGACGAGGATTGGGGGCAGTGTGGGGGCGGGATGCGGAGCGCATCTCAGACGACCGTATCTCCCGTTTGGAGGGTTCGGATGTCCACGGCGTCGGCGACCGGCAGCACGAACACTTTGCCGTCGCCCCGCCGCCCGGTCTGGGCCGCCTCCGCGAGGGCCCGGGTCCAGTCCTCAACCCGGGCGTCCGCGCAGACGACTTCGACCCGCACCATCTCTGCGTAGGGCGTCACCTGGGGCCCGTAGGAGTCCTGCCCGCTCGGCTCGGCCTCCCGCCCGAACCCTTCGACGGGGTGCATGCTGGCGCCGGGCACGCCCATCCGGCGCAGGCGCTCGACGACCTCGTCCTGTTTGACGGGTCGAATGTAGGCGACGATCATCTTCATGGCGGAATGTTGTCTGTGGCAAAGGACGTTAGGCGGTCACGCTGCCCCGAAGCTCGGCCTGATCGCGGGCCTCCACCGCCCGGGCGATTGCCCGCTCGGACTGCGCCTCGGGGTTGAACCAGCCGTAGAGGGTGGGCAGCAGCAGAAGGGTGGAGGGGACGAGCGTGAAGATGCCGCCCACGACCACGGCCGCGAGGGGGCGCTGCACGTTCGCGCCGATGCCGGTGGCGACCAGCAGCGGCAGCAGGCCGAGCAGCGTCGTGAGCGTCGTCATGAGGATGGGGCGCAGGCGCAGGAGCGCGCCCGTTCGCACGGCCTCGGCGAGGGGACGCCCCCGCTCGCGGAGGTTGTCGATAAAGCTCACCATCACCACGCCGTTTTGAACGGCGATCCCGAGCACGGCGATAAAGCCGACCGAGGCCGGCACGCTCATGTAGAGGTCCATCGCCCAGAGCAGGACGACGCCGCCCACGACCGAGGCCGGAATGTTGAGGAAGACGAGCACCGCCTGCCCCAGGGAGTTGAAGGTCATGAACAGGAGCACGAACACGATGGCGAGCGTGATGGGCACGATGAGCAGGAGCCGGTCCTGCGCCCGCTCCTGATTTTCGAACTGGCCGCCCCACTCGGCCAGGTACCCTGCGGGAAGGGCCACCTCGCTCCGGAACGCCTTTTTGGCCTCCGCCACGAAGCTGCCGGCGTCGCGGCCGCTGAGGTTGATGCCCAGGGTCACTTTTCGCTTGCCCTGCTCCCGCGACACCTCTGCCGGCGCCTCCGTAAGCTCAACGGACGCCACGTCCTGCAGCCGAACCCGCGCGCCCTCGGCGGTCGTCAGCGGCAGGGTGCGGATCGACTCGACGGAGCCGCGGGCGGCGGCCTGAAACTTCCCGACGAGGGCAAAGCGCCGGTCCCCCTCCCGGATCGTGCTCAGCTGCTCGCCCCCGATGGCCACGTCGATGGCCCGCTGGATGGTGCCCACGCTGAGGCCGTAGCGGGCGGCCCGGTCGCGGTCGATGTCGACCTCCACGTAGCCGTAGCCGGCAATCTGGGAGGGCAGCACGTCCGCCACGCCCTCGATGTCGGACACCGCGTCGGCGGCCTCCGATTGCAGGCGGCGCAGTGCGTCGAGGTCGTCGCCGAAGATCTTGAGCGCGATCTCGCTCTTGGCCCCACTCACCATCTCGTCGAGGCGCAGCGCGATGGGCTGGGTGAAGGCAAAGTTGGCCCCCGGGATTTGGTTGACGCGGGCCCGCATCGAGTCCACGAGCGCCGCCTTCGAGTCGAATGCCCACGTGTCGCGGGGGGCGAGGCCGACGAACATGTCGGTGAGATTCTGGCCCATCGGGTCGAAGGCGACGGCGGGGCGCCCCGTCTTGCTCACGGCCGTGGTCACCGCCGGGAAGTCTATGAGGGCGCGCTCGACCTTCGTCTGCACCTCGGTGGACGTTTCGAGGGCGGCGTCCGGCTCCAGGGCCACCTGGATGGCCACCGAGCCCTCCTCCAGGTCCGGCGCAAACTCGGTCCCGAGGGTCGAGAAGAGGCCCGCGCCCAGGCCGACCACGACTACGGCGGTGCCCACCGTGGCCCACCGGTGGGTGAGGGCGGCGTCGAGGAGGGGCTCGTACACCGACTGGAGGGCCGCCACCACGCGGGTCTGCGAGTTCGCCGATGCTCCGGGGGAGCCGTCCGCAGGCCGGGTCGGCGCTCCGTTTTCTTGGGGGGATCCGTCGGCCGCGTCGGGCGTCCTGCCTGAATCCCCCACGGAGGCGAGCAGGTACGAGCTCAGGGCAGGGGCCATCGTGAGGGCCAACAGCAGGGCAGCCATGAGCGCAAACGACACCGTAAACGCCATGGGCCGAAACATGCGCCCCTCCATCTGCTGCAGGGTGAAGAGGGGGAGGAAGACCGCCACGACCACGCCCACGGAGAAGGCGATCGGACGCGCCACCTCCCGCCCGGCCCGCACCACGATGAGGCCGATCGACGCGTCCGGGTTCTCCTCGCGGAGACGGTAGATGTTCTCGACCATCACGATGGCCCCGTCCACGAACATCCCGAGGCCGATGGCCAGGCCGCCCAGGCTCATGAGGTTCGCCTTGAACCCGAAGTAGTTCATGAGAATGAACGTGATGAGGGCCGTCATCGGCAGCACGAGGCTCACGATGAGGGCCGAGCGCCAGTCCCCGAGGAAGCCGACGAGGACGAGGAGCACGAGCAGGCCCCCAATCAGCAGGCTCGTCGTGACCGTCGAGATCGCCGCGCTCGTCAGCTCGTTGCGGTTGTAGTACACGTCGACGCCCACACCGGGCGGCAGGGCCTGCTTCAGCTCGTCCATCTTGGCCTGCACACTGTTGACCACCTTCTGGGCGTTGGCCCCGTGGCGCATCATGACGATGCCGACGACCGTCTCCCCCTCGCCGTCGGCGGTGGCGGCGCCGTAGCGCACGGCGTGGCCCACCTCCACGTCGGCCACATCGCTCGTCAGGACCGGCGTCCCGGCCCGGCTGGTGATGACGGTGTTCTCGATGTCTTCCACGACGGTTCCGTCGCCGGCCCCGAGGCGGCCCACCCCCCGGACCACGTACTGCTGGTCGTTGCGGGTGATGTAGCTGCCGCCGACGTTCTGATTGCTTTCCCGCAGCGCCGCGTAGGCCTCGTCGAGCGAGAGGCCGTGGTTCATCAGCTGGTCGGGACGGAACCGCACGTGGTACTGCTTCACGAAGCCGCCGAGCGCGTTGGCCTCCACCACGCCCTCCACCGTGCGGAGCTCGGGGGCGAGGATCCAGTCCTGCATCGTGCGGAGTGCCCGGGCGGAGTAGGACCGCCCGTCGCCCGGCTCGTCGGTGAGGGTGTACTGGTACACCTGGCCCAGGGCCGTCGAGAGCGGCCCCAGCCCCGGCTCGGCCTTCTCCGGCAGGTCCTCCTTCACCTTCGAGAGGCGCTGGGAAACGAGGCGACGGACGAAATACGGGTCCATGTCCTCCTCAAACACGAGCGTGACGACGCTCAGGCCGAACTGGCTCAGCGAGCGGTTGTCCGTCACCCCTTCGAGGTTCGTCATGCCCGTCTCGATGGGGTAGGACACCAGCTTTTCCACCTCAACCGGCGACATGCCCGGCACCCGTGTCAGGATCTGCACCTGGTTGTTCGTAAGCTCCGGATAGGCGTCCACCGGCACCTGCTGCCAGCTGTAGAGGCCCCACCCGACCAGCACAGCCATGAGGAGCAGAACCAGAATCCGATTCTTGACGACGGACGTGACGAGGCGGTCGAACATTGGGGCGTAGCGAGGGTCGGGAGGCGGATGTAGAAGGGGGCGGGGGGAACGGGGGGGGCGTCGTGCCCAGTCGATCACCGCGACTGGTTCAGGGCGCTCACGATCTGGTAGGCACCCTGGGTGACCACCTTCGTCCCGACATCGAGCGACGGAACGGCCACGTCCCCGTCGTTCTCGGCGTCGGCGTCCACGTGGACGCGCCGAAACCGGCGGGGCCCATCGCGGACGAGAACGTAGGCGCCGGAAGCGTCGGTCAGTAGGACGTCGGCGGGGAGGGCGGCCTGCGGGGCGCCCGTCCGCTGCACCTGCACCGAGGCGTACATGCCGGGGCGGAGCGTGCCGTCGGTGTTGTCGAGCACGATCCGTGCGCTGGCCGCCCGGCTCTCGTCGCCGACCTGGGGGATGATCCGGCCGATGGTGCCCTGGTAGCTACGGGGGGCCATCGGGGTGGTGATGGTGGCGGGCTGGCCGGTACGCACCTTATCGAGGGACTGCTCGAAGACGCGGGCCACCACGCGGATCGGCTGTAGGTCGACGATGCGGTAGAGCGTATCGCCCTGCTGCACGGGGGCGCCGAGGACCCCCATCCGGTTCAGGACGATGCCGTCGAGGGGCGCCTCCAGTGGGAGCGTCCGCATGTCCTGGGCGCCGGTCGCGACCTGTTCGATGCGGGCCGGCCGCACCCCGACGGAGCGGAGGCGCTGCCGGGCGGCCTGCCAGTTGCGCTCGGCGGCCCGCACGTTCTTCTCAACGGCCACGCCCCGCTCGTCCAGGCGGCGTTGGCGGTCGAGGTCGCTGCGCGCCTGTCGGAGGTCGGCCACCATCCGGCTCAGGTCCGGGGCGGCCACGTCGGCCACGACCTCGCCCTGCGCCACCCGCGTCCCGGGGCTCACGCGGAGCCGCTCCACCCGTCCATCCACCAGCGACGTCACGAAGGCCTCCTGGTCGGCGGCCGGGCGCACCCGGGCCGGGAGCTCAAGGGTTGTCGTGACCGGGTGCTCCGTGACCTTGACGGTTTCGACGCCGACCTCCTCAAGTTCAGTCTTGCTCAGTGTAATAACGTTTGGGTTGGGGGGCGTCTCCGCCGTGGCGGTGGAGGGCGGCGCGTCGGCCTCTCCGCAGCCGATGAGGAAGAGTGCAGGGGCAAGAACCAGAACGAGTGGGCGAAGGAGGCGGCGGTGCATGTGTGGGAAAGCGGTTTTGGAAGGTGAGTCTGGTCCGCTGAGGGAGGGGCAGCGTCGGTACAGTGCCGGAACGGTGCGAAGGGAAGGCCTTCAGGACTCACAGGTCAGGGGCATGGGGGGAGAGGGCGCCCTCGACGACGATGGGCGCGTCCTGCGGCCCCACGCCCATGGCGGCCTCCAGGTCGTAGAGCGCCCGCAGGTATTTTGCGGTGAGGCGCACACGGAGCAATTTCGTCTGCCGGGCGGCCTCGATGGCGTCCAGCAGCTCGAAGAGGGTCAGCTCGCCCTGCTCGTAGGTGAACAGTGCGTCCTGGAGGTGCTCGTCGGTCTTCCGAAGCGGAGAGTCCGCCGTGTCCTGTAGGCGGTCCCGGTAGCTCCGAAGGCGGTCCAGGGCGTTGCGCACGTCCACCTCTACGGCACGCCGGGTGGCGTCGAGGGCGGCCTCGGCCTGGCTGCGACGACCTTCCTGGGCCGCGACGGCCGTGCGGCCCCCGTCCCAGAGTGGGAGCTCCATCTGGAGGCCGGCCGTAAAGCCGAGGGCCGTGCCGCCCGGGGTCGACAGCTGCTTCGGCCCCGCCGACAGACTTAGGTCCGGATACCGCTGGTAGCGCGTGCGTTCGAGGGCTCGGCGTTCGCGCTCAACCCGCGCACGCCGGGCCCGAAGCCGATCCCGCTGGGCCTCGGCGACCGACAGGGCCGCCTGCGCGTCCACGGCGACCGCCCGGAACGAGAGGGAGTCCACAACCGCGTAGGGGAGCCCCTCCGACTGCGCCGTCCGGCTGGGACGGAGCAGGGCGGCCAGTTCCCGCCGCGCGGCCCGATGCTGCTGTTCCGCGTCGGCCAGGTCGTTCGTGAAGGTCGCCTCGGCGCTCTGGAGGCGCGTGCGCCGGACCGGGCTTAGGTCCCCCTCCTCGTACCGCACGGTGGCGGCCCGGGCGGCCTGCTGCACCGCGTCGGCGTACCGGCGCAGGAGGCGCCGACGGGCGTCCGCGGCCACGACGGCGAGGTAGCGGTGGCGCAGGTCCCGGTAGAGGGCCGTGCGGGTCTCCTGGAGCCGTGCCTTCGCGGCCCGTGTGGCGGCGTCGGCCGACTGCCGCCGGGCGCGCTGCTCGCCCGGGTAGTTGAGGGGCTGGGTGAGGGTCAGGAACCATTCGTCGTCGGCCCCGCCGTTGGGCCGTGGGGTATGCTCGGCGGAGCCCTCCAGGGTCGGGTTGGGAAAGAGGGCCGCGGCCTGCGCCCTCTGTCCGTCGGCCTGGGCCCGAGCACGGGCGGCGCGGAGCTGCGGGTTGTGGTCCAGCAACAGGCGGGTGGCACGCGCGAACGTGAGCGTGTCCGGCCCCCCGGCCGTCTGGGCCTGTGCGACACGAACGACGGGCCCGTCCAAAACGGCGAACGTCCCCAACAGAAGGGCAAGCCCGAGGCCCCAGTGCGTTTTTGGTGGCAGGCAGTGCATGGCGTGGCGACGACTGAACAGGGGGCGGCGGTTGATCTGTCAGTCGTGCCCACGCCTCCTCGGCCGAAGGGATCTTATAGGGCGGTGAGAGACGGGTTAGAGTCCGATTAGAGCCGCGCAGCCGGGGAACGTGCGGGGGCGTCGTCGGCGGGCGCGATGGGCGAACCATCGGGCCCGTCACGCAGACGCGTCGTCACGATCCCGAGGAGAGACGAAGACGTATTCGGGGCAATACGGAGACGCGATACGGGGCCGGCCGGTCGTCGCTTTTCCTCCGCGTTTCGCGGGGCTCGCGCTACGTCCGCGCCTCGCTTCGGGGACGAAGTAGACATGCAAACGAACCTTGCTGATGAGTCACTCCGAGCGTAGCGAAGCGGAGCCGAGACATGAGCGAAGCGACTGATAAAATAAATCTCTTCGACGGTCAGCAGAAGCGGGCGTCAGACCGATGAGTCCCGAAATCAGTGAGTCCCGAAATCAGCATCCTCGCTGAGCCAGAACGATTCTCCGACTCCCGCCTCCCTTCGATCGTCGGTCGTTCAGAATAACGCTTGAATAGACGTATTTATTTGTGTCTATTTAGTCGCCCGTTGAGCTCATCGCGGGGCGTGCCGGGTCGGCGTGTGGACCGGCGGCGGAGGCGTCGTCGGCCCGGTCCTCCGTAGAGTGAGGAGGATGGGCGGGGCGGGTGGACGGGCTCGCGTGGTCGCCCCGTTCAAGCTCAAATTTTTCGACGCTTTCCCGCAGGCGCTGGACGGTCGCCTCCAGGTCGTCCGCCGAATCGGAGACCTGTGTGACACCGGCCGCCGACTCCCGGGCCGCCGTCGAGATGGACTGCACGCTCCGGGCGATCTCGTTGCTGGTGGTGGACTGCTCCTCGGAGGCGGCTGCAATCTCGTCGGCCTTCTGCTGGGCGCGGTCGATGGAGGCGGCCACCTCGTCCAGGGCGCTGTCCGCCTCGCCGGCCAGCTCCAGCCCCTTCTGGGCCCGCTGGCTGCTCTGGTGGGCAGCGCTAACCGCGTCCTCGATCTCGCCGGTCGCCTCCTGAACCATCTGTTCGATTTCGGTCGTGGCCGCGTCGGCCTCCTCCGCCAACTCTCGGACCTCCTCGGCGACCACGGCGAACCCCTGTCCGCTCTGCCCGGCGGCCTCGTCCCCGGCGCGCGCCGCCTCGATCGCCGCGTTTAGGGCGAGGAGATTGGTCTGCCCCGCAATCTCGTCGATCGTGTCGACGATCTGGATGATCTCTTCGCTCGAGTCGCCCACGCTCTCGATGGTGTAGGCCGTGGCCTGGGCCCCCTCGGCGATCTGCCGGATCTGCTGCGTCGCCTCCGCGACGATCTCGCCGCTGCGCTCGGCCTGCTGGGCGGCGTCCCGGGTGGCCTCGGCGGCCCGCTGGACGCTGCGCGCATTTTCGCTAATCGTCTGGTTCATCTGCTCGACGGCCGCGGCCACCTCCTCGGCCTGGGCGGACTGCTGCTCGGCGGCGGTCGCCATCTGCTCGGAGGAGGCGCTGATCTCCTCGGTCGTTCGGGCGGTCTCCTCGGCCGCGTCGCGGACGGAGACAAGGGTCTGCCGGACGCTCTCGACCGCCCGGTTGAACCCGTCGAAGAGATCGCCAATCTCGTCGTCGCGGTCCGTGTCGACGCGAACACTGAGGTCCCCGTCGGCAAACCGGTTCATCGCGTCGAGCATCTCGCTCGTGTGGCTGGCGAGCGCCTCCTTCTGCGCCTGAAGCTCCCGGGTGGCCGCCTCCACCTGCTCCTCAACGGAGTCTTTTTGCTGCTTGAGTCGCTCGGCCATCTCCTCAGTCTCCTGCTTCTGCGCCTTGGCGTCCTCCACGGCGGACTCAGCCCTCCGCAGTGCGCGGCTCTGTTCCTGCTTGAACACCCGCGCGATGAGAAGGACGACGGTGATGAGGCCGACGTAGGAGAAAAAGAGCGACTCGCCGGCCATGGAGTCGGGCATGGGCGTCGGGAAGGCGTAGCCGCTCAGTTCAAGGCCGTAGATGACGGACAGCTCCGCGATGCTCACCACCGTGAGGAGAACGGCAAACCACTGCTCGGTCAGCAGAAGCCCAATCAACGGCGCGACCATGAACCAGGGGGCCGACGTGGACGCAGTTCCCCCGGAGCGAATCGTGAGCAGCGTGATGAGCCCCAGCATCACCACGGCGGTTCCCTTCGCCATGAGGGACGGGGAGGCGCCCTGGCGCAGGGCAATCGGGACCCCCGTCAGGAGGGCCGCCGAGCCCAGAAGCACAGGGATCCCGCTCCAGAATTCCCATCGGTAGTGAGCCCCAGTGTAGGCGAGGCAGGCCCCAATGATGAGAAGCGTGATCGACAGCGTCAGGCGCGCCTTCCGGCGTTGATCAGAATTTTCAGGGAGGGCGTCTGGCAGGAAGAAGTCGAGAAACGCAGTCATCACGTCGCCACAAGGTCATTTCGGTGCATGCAGTACAGGTGAGCCCTCCCAGAACGGATTGGTCCCAGGTTGGCGAAGATTCTCCTCCGAAGCCGTCGACAAATGCAACCGGGGATTTGTGTTAGTCATCGAACGCGGGCGCTGGAATGTTAACCGCCGTGGGGCAAAGCCGGCCCCAGAGAGAATAGAAGTTCTTGCAAGCGAAGTCGCCGTTCTCAGAGAGACACTTCTTATTCAGAGGACAACGACCAGGGAGGCTTCACCTTGATAAAAAGGGCAGCGGGAGATCCTACGTGTGTCTCTGGGCGGAACCACGAAAGACATCCCCGAAGAGGGGCGAGAAGAGCCGGTGCTTTTGATTTACGGTCCTTCGTCTATGGCGGGAAAGGACTAAGAGGATTTTGGTGGAGAGTTTGGGTGTATTTCGGATACCCCGCAAACAGTGGATCAAAATGAACAAAGAGGGGTTTCATGTGTCCTCTTTTTGTCCAGATAGTCGAGGCAAAATAAGACCCTTCATCTTTACTGACCCCGTCAACAACCGTAGCCGATACCCTATGAAACGCTTTGCACCCCTCGTTACTGTCGCCCTCATCCTTGCCGTCGCATTTCCGCTGACCGCGCAGGCGCAGATGGAGTCGAGTTCGGGCTTTGAGATTGGCCCTCGCGTCACCATCGACGTTGGTGACATTGAAGAATTCGCCCTTGGGGGGGATGTCCGGTACGATCTTTCCCAAAACGTGGAGGCGCCGGTGCAGTTGTCCGGAGCCTTTGACTTTTACTTTGCCGACGACCAAGGAGGAACGGACGTATCAATCTACACGATTGACCTGAATGCACACTATATTTTCCCTACCGAAGAGACATTTTCTCCGTATGCCGGGGGCGGAATCGGCATAACGGCCTCAGAGGCGGGGGGCGTCTCCAGTACCGACACGGGACTCAACCTCGTCGGTGGTGTTGAGTTTGACACCGGCACGCTCCAGCCCTTCGTCCAGGGACAGATCACGATTGGGGATCTCGATCGCCTTGGAATCACCGGCGGGCTGCTCTTCGCCCTGTAGGATTTCTCCTCGGTCTAGGTTTGAGACACGCCCCGTCGGGCCAGTCGGGCCGGCGGGGCGTTTTCTGTTGGGGGGCGAGAAACTCGCGGCCTCTGCGGCACGCTACTCCGTCTGCGGAGCCCCGGCGAACCGCCACTGCGGCGCGTAGTCGTTCGGGAGACGCCGTTGCTGGAGCCGGGCGCGCACCAGCTCGACCGGCATGCGCCCGCCCCGCAGAATCCGGTCGTGAAATTCGCGGTTGGACAGGTCGCCGTTCTCGACGAGCTCCTCGTGGAGTGCCCGGAATTGGAGGCCGCCGAGCATGTAGGCGGCCTGGTACAGAGGGGGATACGTGCCGATGATGGAGCGCCGCACCTCCGCCTCCGCGTTGGCCCGCTCGTGCCCGACCTCCCGCACCAGAAAGTCCACGGCCTCCTGCCCCGACATCGTCCCCAGGTGAAAGCGGAGGGAAAAGATGATGCGCGCCGCCCGGTGGTTGCGCCAAAACAGCATTCCAATCCGGTCCTCCGGCGATTGGGGAAAGTCGAGGTCCCAGAGCTGCATCTCCCAGTAGAGAGCCCACCCCTCGCCCCAGAACGGCGTGGAGAACAGGTCACGGTGGGCGTTGTACCGGTCCGTCATGAAGCCCTGGAGGTGGTGCCCCGGAATGAGCTCGTGGTGGACGACCGCCCGGGAAAAGTGCCGGTTGTTGCCCCGAATGCTCATCAGCTTGTTCTCGTGGGACATCTTCTGAGCCGGAAAGGCCACCCGGACGACCTCGCCCCCCAGAAAGTACGGCGCGATGCGTTGCATCTCTGGGGAGAGCATCTGCATGCGCCAGACCTCCTCGGCCATCGGGGGAATCGTTACCAGATCTCGCTCCCGGAGAAAGGACACGGCCTCCTCGGCCAGGTCCCGTGCGAGCGTCGGCTGTTGGCCCGGCTCCACGTGACGGGTCTTCACCGCTTTCAGGGCGGCGCGCCAGTCGTCCCCGTGGCCCATCTCCTGGGCCGCCGCCCGCATCTGCCGCCGGCCCCATTCGAGCTCCTGCTCGGCCAGGGCAATCAGCTCCTTCGGCGAGTACGGAATCATGGCGTGCCGGAGGTCCGTCCTGAGCGCCTCGGCCCCAATCGGGTCCCCAATGAGGGGATCGGCCGCCCCCTCCTCGACGCCTACGATCTCCCGGCGGAGAAACTGTGCGTATGTCTCCAGGTCGTCCTGGACGGCCTCGTACGGGGTCTCGGCCCACCAGGTAAATTTAGGGTGGTAGCCGTCGTAAAACTCATACCACTCCCGCAAATTACCGCGGAGGTCCTTGACGGCGTTGGCCGCCCGGTAGGCGACGACACGCTCCGATTCTGCGTCGATGCTCTGCTCCGAGAGGCGCTCCCGGACGTGTTCGATCGTGTCTCGGAGGGCGGCCAGCGTGTCGGCCGCGGCGCGCGGGTCGAGGGCAGGGTCTGCCCGCCACCGGTAGTAGAGGGCCGTGATCGTGGAGGCGAAGGGCAGGTATCGCTCCATCTCGGCGTGGCGGCGCTCCGTCCGGTCCAGCCGGTGCAGCGCCCCCTGGATCTCGTTTTGGAGAAGCACGTGGTCGATGCGTCCCTCTACGCCGAGCCGATCGAAGCGGACGGCGTCCAGCTCGTCGCGCCACCGGGTGTAAAACGTCCGCATCCGCGCCCAGCGCTCCGGCCCCGCGGCGTCGTAGCGGCGGCGAAGGGCCGCGCGGTCCTCGGCGAACCGCTCGACGACCGGAATCATCGCGCTGGAGTCGCTCCGGAGAAGGGCGTCTACCGCCGGGGGCGAGGCGGGCTGTGCCGGGGAGGCCTGTGGGGCCACTAGGCCCGCCATCAGTAGCAGGCCGACGGCCAGGAAGGCAGTGTGAGCGCTACTGGGGCGGGCCGGCGTCCGGCCGTGGGACGAAACGAGAAGAGACACGGGGGAGAGGTGCAGGTGCATGGAAGCGAGCCGGTGCGGAGTACGCTGACGATTTTTGGGAGGGGCGCCGGTGGGCGCCAGGACCGAGCCGAGCACGGCGGGTCTTGATGAGGCCGGCTACGCGGCCCTAGTGGGGGCACGGCCGGCCTACAGGCGTTCGAGCACGAAGACGTACGGATACAGCCCCCCGATCTCGATGGCCCGCACGTGACGACTCGCGAACTGCTCGGACTCGTCGAGGACCGTATTGAAGGGGCCCTGCCGCAGCACCAGCATCACCACGAGGCCGCCGGGCCGCAGGACCGCCCCCATCTGTCCCAGGACGCGCCGGTAGAAGGGATAGAAGTCCATGCTGCTGGCCATGCGCACGCCGAAGGGGGGATTGGTGACGATCAGGTCGGCCGTCACGTCCGCGAACGTCTCGTCGAGGTGCCATACGTCGCCCTTCCGAATCGCAATGCGGTCGCTCAGGCCCGCCAGGTCGACGTTCGTGCGGGCGCCCGACACGGCCTCCTCGTTCCAGTCGCTGCCGTAACACTGCGTGTCGGCCCACAGGTCGGCGGCCTCCAGCAGGATGGTGCTGGAGCCGCAGAAGGGGTCGAGCAGCGTGTTTGGGGGGGCGTCGAGGTGGGCGAGGCGGAGGAGGGCGTAGGCCACGTTCGCCTTGAGGGCGGCCCGGGGCTGATAGCCCTCCAGCTGCCGGCGGCTCAGGGCTTCGCGGGTGTGCTGTACGCTCACGAGGCACTGGTCGTCGCGCACGTCCACCCGCACCTCCACGTCGTAGTCCTCCAGGTCGACGGACGCGTCGTAGCGGGCGTCGAGGGCCCCGCCGGCCCGCGTCTGCACGTCGACGCTCGTGAAGTCGTGCTCGCCCTGTCGTACCGACGAGGCGCGGAAGGTGTCCGCGGTCTCCATCGCCTCCACGTCGAGCGTCGTCACCGTATCGTGGATCGTCTGGAGGGCGTCCTCTCCGTCCGCAGGGAGCGTGAACGTGTAGAGGGGCGCCAGCACATGGTGCACCGAGCGCATCCGGCGGGCCACGTCGAGGGCGTCGTCGGGGGCCGCGTCGACCTCCACGAGGGCGTAGCTCTGCAGGCCGAAGGGGGCGTCGTCGGTGTTGGTCACGTTGAGGCCCGCAGCCGCCGCCCGCTCCCGAAACTCGTCCACGACCACGTCCTCCAGTCCCATGTTGACGGTGAACAGGAGCGGCGTACGGTCCGACGAACGGAGCGAGGTGACCAGCGAGGGCGACGGCATAGGAAAGAGGGGACTTGGTATGGCGGACCGAGGGCGGTCCTACCGGGCTGGGCAGGGTGGAGTTCAGGGACACGCAGGGCCGACGGAGGAACTCGATCTGTGAACCAAAGGTTTGTCTAGCACCTCGTACCAATCGCCTCCACTGCCATGCATCGCCTCCGGTCGTCCAGTACCATGGGCCGCTGGGCCGTCGCCCTTGGCCTCATTTTGGTTGTGGGCCCCCTGGCGCAGGCCGTTACGCCGTGCCGCGGGGCTGGGGGAGGTGCCGACGGGGCATCGGCGCCCGTCGTAACGACCGCCGCGTCGAACGCGCAGTGGTCCTGTTCGGCGACGGACGCCGGGGCAATGGTTCGTGCGGTGTCGTCGGAGTGGTCAACGAATTCGCTCGACGGCCCGTCGGGGGGCGAGGCGATTGGAGATGCCTCCGCCGAGCTTCCCCCCGTCCGCCTGGATGCGCAGCGGCCCCCGTCACCGCCCATCTCGCCAACGCTGGACGCCTTGCGTCCGGTCGTCCTCCAAATTTAGTCGTCTCCGTCCGCCCTCCGCTGGCGCCGGAGGGTCGTTCGCCGGCCGCCCGGTCGGCTCGTTCTTGGTTCGATTCTTTGGAGACGACTCCTGTATCCCCATGCTATCTTTTTCTTTTCCCAACTGGGTGGGCTCGTTCGCAGCGGGGCTGCTCGTCGTCGGGGGGCTCGTGGCCCTCGTGATGGCCGAACAGCCCGCCTCGCCTGCCCAAACGACGGGGGGCGACACCGCACAGGACGCCCCCGATTTCTCGCTGAACACCCTGGACGGTGGGACCTTTCGCCTCGACGACCAGCGCGGCGACGTGGTGGTGCTCAACTTCTGGGCGACCTGGTGCCCGCCGTGCCGGCGCGAAATTCCGGACTTCGTGTCGCTGCAGAACGACCTCGGCGACCGGGGCCTCCAGTTCGTGGGCGTGGCCCTCGAACGGAGCGCCGGCCCCGAAGAGGTACGGGCCTTCGCCGACAAGATGAACATCAACTACCCGATTGGGCTGGGTGACGGCTCCATCGCGGAGAAGTACGGCGGGGTGCGGGGCCTGCCCGTGACGTTCGTGATCGGGCCCGAGGGAACGATCCGCAAGCACATTCCGGGCATGACCACCGAGGACCGGATCCGTCCCTTGCTGGAGGCCCTCCTGCGGGAACGGTCGTAGCCGCGCCTCCGCCCGCCCCTCGATGCCCGCGCACCGACCCCCCCGGATTCGCCCGTATGCCGGATTCCGATCGCGACCGCTCCCCGTGGCACATCGTCTGGACCTACGTCAGGGCCTACTGGCACTGGCCCGTGCTCCTGGTGATGGGGATCTACGTCTATCAGCAGTACATGCCGAGCATTGAGCTGGCCGCGGAGGGACGCCCGGCCCCGACGGTGGCGGCCGAGACGCTGGAGGGCGATCGCTTTCGGCTTGAGGACCACCGCGGGGCGGTCGTGGTGGTGAACGTGTGGGCCACCTGGTGCCCGCCGTGCCGCGTGGAGATGCCCGGCTTCGTGGACCTGCAGCGCGAGTTTGAGGACGCGGGCGTGCAGTTCGTCGGGATTGCGGTGGACCGGGGCGGGGCGGAGGCGGTGCGCCCCTTCGTGGAGGAAAAGGGCGTCAACTTCCCACAGATCGTCGATCCCGGACTGGCCGCCCGTCACTTTCCCGGCGAGGCGGTGCCGCGCACCTACCTGATCGACAAGCAGGGCCGCATCCGGTACGAGCACAGCGGCGTGATCCTCAAATGGGCGCTCGACGACGCGCTGGAGAGGCTGGTGGACGAGTCAATGCGATCAGACCTCAAGCAGTCTCGATTGCGACGGTAGGTACGAGAGGAGTGTTGAACTACTGAGAAGGCTTATCAAAGCCAGTGGTACTGTTTCGAACAGTCCATCCTCCGTCGCTCCGAACTTGATTTACCTCGTCAATCGCTTGGCTCTGAGTCAAGCTCAGAGCGACATGTTTGCCGAGTATTATTAGAGGCTCTGAGTACTGGCTGTCGGCACTCCCCAGTCGATGTTGCCGTCCGTAATCTCACGAAGTGTGTTTTTAAAGTTCGAGTCCAAGCTTAGTGCCTCAAATTGATCCGACTCGATGATAGCCCTAGCGGCCTCCTGTATGCCGTTGCCCGGTTTAACATCCACACCGGCAAGACTTGCTATAGCATTGTTCGCGGCGACCCCAAAGGGATCTCTTGCCGCCGATGTGACGAGTATTGCTAGCGAGAGCAACTTAGTGTTCTCATCGCTGGAGCCTCGTGCAAGGGCAGCCGCTGCAACGAGCCGTTCGTTTGGTAGGGCACCCTTGTTTTGAAGGAGGTGGGTTAACTCGACCAGAGTTCGTCGGTCACCATTGGCCGACGAGAATGCTTTTTCAGCGACATCAAACCACGAAGTGGCAGATGAGACATCGAAGGCTATCTCTTCGAGGCGACTCCTCCACTCAGCAAGAACAGAGGAATCCGGGGTTTCGGAGGCGAGCTCATTGATGACACCATACGTTAGCAAATGGAGGACCTCTTGAACTTCTAGATCATCTGTAGGAGGCGACTGCCCCTCTGCCGCTAATCTTTCCCTGGCAGTCTCGATCATAGCTACAAACCGATCAGGAAGGTCCCCGGCCGCAATTCGAATTCCCTGGTTAAGTTCTCGCATCGCACCCATGGACTGGGTCATTATATTTCCAGCCTCAGCCGCGTGGGCCACTTCGAGATCCACTTCACCACAGTCTGCCAGGTTGGTGCTCTCCTCCAGTATGGAGAATAGAGCTTTTTTCTCCATGACATCGGCGTCAGTTTCTTCGGAGTCGGCCTCAAATTGGCTGGCAAGGCCAGGTGATGGTTCCTGTATATCGGAAAGTTCTAACCCTCCAAGGTCTTGATGAATCCAGACTGTCACATGTGCAGCACGCCGGTAGAGCATCCGTATTCGTGGATTTGAGGGAGCCGGAAGCCGTGATATCGAGTTGCCAAGGAGTTCAAGGGCCTCGCATGTATCTTCGTCCTTATACGTCGAAAAAGCCTTATCGACAGCGTAGCACAATTCTACGTAAGGCCCAGATACCTCTGAAAGGGGCTTAGCAGATTCCTGGCCTCTCTGTGCCCAGTAGGTGGCCCGATCCCATTTACCGAGATTACCAGCTGCCTCAATTGCGTCGTGGAAAATATGCGTCTTGGGTGTTGTAGGACTGGTAGGCTGCCAGCCAGGAAGGATATCTTCTAATATTTCTAATCTCCTCTCGTAGTCACCCTCCATGTTTCTCATCTTCGCCCGATACGATTTAAGAAGGGGGTGTGGACCGACAGTCTCCTCTGCCTCAGATAGTACCTCTACAGCTTTATTTTCATCGCCCAGATACTCGTAGTTGATGATTGCACGGTTTCTCTCCGTCGCCATGAGGAGCGCATCGAGCCCGTTTTCCTCTGCAAGCTCAAGAAGACAGTCGAAGGCTTCCAGAACAATTCCCCAATCAGGATCGTCTTGCTCGGCCATTCTGAGCCAGGGTCGACTCGTAAGTCCATTCGTGAGTGGGACGTTTTCTCTCAGTTCCTCGGTCAGGACTGACCCAAGTGAAGTCGTTTCTCCAACAGCCAGTTTAACAAACTCAAGGACCTCCCCAGCTCCCTCTGCGTGATACGAAACCATCTCCGCTACGTGAGAAGAAGGTAGTTGTGAGTTGATCCCCGATAGAAGTCCTTTCGCCTGCAAGGCGTGAACCTGTGAACGATCCCCGGTCTCTCGGGCTTTCTCAATTGCTTCCTCCAATTTGCTCGTCAGATTAGATTCCTCTACCGACGCAAGATCCACCTCCACAATGGGGCGTGCAAGTCGAAATACACGTTCGATGTGTACATCTGCCTGAGGGTGACTCAGCACCGCAGTTCCACGTACGACATCAAGGGCATCCCTTAGGGGGTGCGACTTCCTAAGCTGGTTGTGTTCAAATTCCCAGGCATCAAGGATGGGAGTCACACTTTGGTTGGTCGCAACAGCAATTCGAAACTGTATAAACCGAAGCTGTGAACTGAGGCCTGGATCTCCCTCAATTAGAATTCCTTGAGCACCTCCAGTCTTAGCTGCTGCAAACCACTGGATATGAGGGGCGACCTCTGACAAATTCTCAAAGTCATTGCACGCCGAGGCGGCAAATGCTAAAGCACCTTCGTTCTGACTAAGCAAGCCATGCGAAAGAATTTCGTTGAGCTCATAAGTAGTTATAGAGGACTTCTCACGAGTTGCCCCTACCAGTGAGTTTGCAATCTCGTAGCGAAGTTTATGCTGCTCATCTTCGGAAAGCGTGTCATTGTATAGGTTTGAGAGTAGTGGGGATATCCGAAAATGATTGGCTGGTAGAGGTTCAATCCATGGACCGACAAGGAAATCGAAATCCGTCCCAGCAGTGGGAATTGGAGGAGGGATCTCAGCGATTTTGAGTGCATGCTCCCGCGTGAAGGGATGAGACAAGAGAGTCAGACGCCTTGCAAGCACCAATGAGTTTTCGGGCAGTCCCCGACGAAGTTTTTGCCGTGCCTCCTTCTTGACTTGTTCGATCGGTGCAGGGTCCTCAAATAAATCTCTCTCGGACGGTTCTTGCCAGTGGGGTTGGCTTGCAGCAGCTACATAGGCGTCGGCAAGTTGAGGATGCCCCGATGTCTGAGCCATCGTAGCTGTGGACCAAGCTTCTCGGATGGCTTCTGGACATCCATACTCTTCAAGCAGGGCCTTGACCTCTTCCTCATCAAAAGGAGGCACGGGGATCCCGATTTTCTCAGGATCTGTTTGTATGAGGGCTTTGATGCGGGATGGTATGGGATTCTGGGTGGTTACCACAATATGAATTGCTTGCTCCCACGCAGCGGTGATCAATTTTCGGAAGGCCTCGACATATTCTTCAACACTCCCTTCAAAGTTGAGGTTGTCAAGGAGAACCGTGCTTCCGTCTGGAACGTCAGCAAGCCTCAAAGTAGCCTGATTCAGCAGCCTTTGAATTTGACCAGAGTCCTTCCCTTGAAAGTTTATCAAGTACCATCCCCCTTCTTCGGCGGAAAGCATTGCAAGCGTTGATTTTCCCATTCCAGAAGACCCAACTAGAGCGGAAAGAGGAAGGCTATCTGCACGCTCTCGAACCCTCTGCACAAGATTGGTTCTCGGCACTACGGCAGAGAGCAGAGTTCCTTCCACGAGTTCGAGGAATCCTGGGGCACCTGTTTGCAGTGATGCCTGAGTGGAGTCCGAGCGGTAGACGTTTGCAGCGCCACGGGTACCGCCAGGAACCCGCTCCATCGTTTCTCTCTCGAACAGGTCAGCAAAATCCGCGAAAGTCAGCCTGCGCGGACTTTCCTCAGCAGATTCCTCGGTGACTTTCGTGAAGAGAGAGCTTGCAACTTGCTTCGAAATCCGCGGCGGGACCGGTTTGCGTTGACGCTGACCGTGCTCAATCAGATGCTCATCTACGAGTTCTTTAATCTTCTCTCCCCCTGAAGCCTGAGTATCCCAATGAATGGGTAAAATCAGCTCATTGCGGACTCTCTCAATTGGCTCTGACTCCAGAAAGGCAATCAGATCTTTCGGGAGATCCTGGTCCTTCAGGTAATCCACGATCACCCTAAGCGCCTCACCTCGATTTCGAGCGTCATCCCACACATCGAGTCCTTTTCGACCATCGAACGGATCCCCCTGTTCAAATCCCCTGCTCTCTGTTGTGAGGTGCCGATATTTGACCGTCCGGTCCTCATCGGTTCGTAATTGCCAGTAGTTGGTGATTGCATCTCGAGCAGCTTCGCGTCCGAGAGACAACTCACCCTCTTTTCTTTTTACCTGCGTTCCCTCAACTGAATCCTCAGAGGCAACATCGAAGTCTTCGGCGTGCTCAAGAAAGAGGACCTCTCCTCGACTCAATCTCAGCCAAGCATATACTGCCTGCCATGCCTGGTACACAATTCCACCATGTGTACCAGTGGCTTGACGTTCCTCTTGGCCTTCCGGGTGTGGTACTGACGGTTCCATATTGGACTTAGAGAATTTTCCTGCTCCAGGTGCCTCTAAAGCGAGTACGGCAGAGTGAAAATTATGATATCGGGAGGTTTCAGGTCGCGTGCATTTCAAGCCATACGACAAGCTTCTCCTCGCCACCGTCACTCTGAGCAACCGACCTCATCAGGTCCACGACGGCCATCTCCTCAACGTCAATCCGGGGTCCGTTAAGCCGCAAAAACACGTACATCGCCATGAAGGCCGTGCGCTTATTGCCGCCGCGGTAGCTGTGATTGCGGGCCAGCCCCACGCCGCACGCGGCGGCAAGCCGGTGCACGCTCGGATCGTCGCCGTAGGTCTGGAGATGCTTTGGGCGGGCCAGTGCCGACTCAACCGCACCCTCATCGCGAGCACCGGGCAGGCCGCCGTGCTGCTTCAACGGATCGTCGTGAATTGCGGCGACTTTTTCGGGTGAGCCAGCGGGGTTCATCCATCTCAGGCGTGAGGACTACTGGTCAGAGAGCGCACGGAGTGCATTTCGGTAGTCCCGGGCTCCCCCTTCGTAGGCCTCCATCGCGTCCTCAAAATCGGGATCGTAGGGCGTGATGAGGAGCCCGTCCTCCGTTTCGACGAGATGAACCTGGTCGCCCTCTTCCAGGTGCTGACGGTCCAGGAGATCCTTCGGAATGGTGAGCCCCGAGGAGTTTCCGATGCGACGGATCGTGGTCTCTTCTGGCATGGCAGAATCTGGCAGTTGGTATTTTCGTAACTACGGATGTCATAACATTAAGACATGGAGAAGGTCCGGTGAGCATCGGCTGCACCTCTCCCCACCAGTGGGTACGTTATCTGACCCGCGTTTCTTGCGACTGCCCTCAGTACCATGCGCCGATTCTGGATTCTCTTCCTTCTCGCCGGTCTTTTCCCGTTGGGGCCCGCTGCGGCCCAGCCCACCGCCCTGGTCGGCCCTACGGCCCTCAACCCGGCCGACTCCACGGTGATTGAGGACGCGACGGTCCTGTGGGAGGGCGGCCGCATCGCCGCGGTGGGGCCGTCGAGCGAGGTGGCGGTGCCCCCCGGGGCGACCGTGCACGAGATGCCCGACAAGTACGTGATGCCGGGTCTCGTCGACGGCCATGTCCACTTCTTCCAGAGCGGCGGGCTCTACACGCGCCCCGACGTGATCGACCTGCGCGCCGAACGCCCCTACGCCGAAGAGCTGCGCCGCATCAAGGAGCGGCTCCCGGACACCTTCCGGCGGTACCTGCGCAGTGGGGTGACGAGCGTAGTGGACGTGGGCGGGCCGATGTGGAACCTCGACGTGCGGGCCCGCGCCGACACCGCGGCCATGGCCCCGACGGTCGTGACGGCGGGCCCGCTCCTCTCCAGCGTGGCGCGTCCGTCGCTCGACGAGGGCGATCCGCCCATCCTGCAGATCACGACGCCGGAGGCGGCCCGGGAAGAGGTCCGCGACCAAATTATGGCCGGGGTGGACCTCATCAAGATCTGGTACATCGTGGGCGGGGACGAGACCCCGGCCGACTACCGTCCGGTCGTCGAGGCGACCATCGACGAGGCCCACAACGCGGGCACCCGGGTGGCCGTCCACGCCACCGCGCTGGAGACCGCCCGGGCGGCCGTTGAGGCCGGGGCGGACATCCTCGTGCACAGCGTGTCCGACCAGCCGGTCGACGACGCCTTCGTGCAGCTCCTTCGGGAGAACGACGTGCTCTACACGCCGACGCTCGTGGTGGGTGAGCGCTACGGCGAAACGTTTGCCCAGCAGCTCGACCTGACGCTTGCCGAGCATCGCATCGGGCAGAAGGACGTAATCAACTCCCTCACCGACCTGCGCACGCTTCCGGATTCGCTCGTCCCGACCGGCCTCCGCCGGCGCATCCGGCAGGCCCCGACGGTGCCGTCCGACACCACGGCCATGCGCAACCTGAAGCGGCTCTACGAGGCCGGCATCGACGTCGTGGCCGGCACCGACGCGGGCAATATCGGGACGCCGCACGGGCCGGCCCTCTTTCGCGAGTTTGAGCTCATGCGCACGGCTGGCCTCACGCCCCGCGAGATTCTGGCAACGGCGACGGCGGGCGGCGCCCGGCTCATGGGGCGTGACGACCTCGGGCGGATTGAGGACGGAATGATGGCGGACCTCGTGGTGCTCAACCGCGACCCCTTCGCGGACATCAAACACGTCACGTCCATCCACCGGGTCGTGAAGGAGGGACGCATCTACGCCCCCGACAGGCTCGTGCCGCGGACGCCGGCAGAGGTGGTGTTCCAGTTGCACAATGCGTACAACACCCACGACCCGGACGCCTTTCTCGACGCCCTCGCCGACGACGTGAAGGTGTACCGCCCCCCCAACACGCTCGTGATGGAGGGGCGCGACACCCTCGCGACGCAGTACCGGCCTCTCCTTGAGGGGGCGACCAACCTACACTCCGAGTTTCACTACCACACGACCGTGGGCCCCACCTTCACTGCCCATGAGACCATCCGAAACCTGCCCGGCCGCGAGACGCCCCTGTCTCAGGTGCTGCTGTACCGCGTGACCGACGGGGCGATCGACCGGGCCTGGCTCGTGCAGGAGGAATAGGGGGGCGACGGGGGGAGGAGGGAGTTTGGAAGCGGTTTCGGGGCGGTCTAGGCTGTACGGTCCAGTCATCAGGCCGTAGCTTACACGTTCCGCTTTCGCCCGTGGCCCCGTCCCGTGCGCCGATCACCGTGGGGGCGGGTCCGCCCGTTGGACCGCACGTCTTTGCCCATGCCAGAGCGACGCACATTTCTGAAGGCACTGGGGGCGGGTGCCCTTGGCGCAGCCGCCACAGGATTTTCGACCCCGCCTGCCCGTGCCCCCTCCGCCTCGACGAATGCGAGCGACCCGTCGCCGCCCGACTCGGCCCCGACGAACTGGGTGTGGATGACCCCGGAGCTCGACGTCTCAGGCGAGGAGTGGAGGCGACGCTTCGAGCGCCTGCGGGCGCACAACATCGACGCGATCCTGCCGCAGGTGTACACCAACAGTGCGGCCTACTACGGGAGCGACTTTCTCCCGGTCGAGGGCGAGTGGCTCGAAACCATTCTCCCCCCGGCGAAGGAGGTGGGCCTGGAGGTACACGGATGGATGGTATCGATGCCCTGCACCATCCCCAAGATCGTCAACCAGCACAAGGAGTGGTTCGTGGTGAACCGGAACGGAGAGTCGGCGGTCGACAATCCGGCGTACGTCGACTACTACAAGTTCACGTGTCCCAATCGCCCCGGGGTCCAAGACTTCATCGAGCGGCGTGTTGAGGAGATCACCTCCATCGACGGGCTGGACGGCATCCACTTCGACTACATTCGCTTTCCCGACGTCGTTATCGCCGAGGCCCTTCAGCCGAAGTACGGCATCGTCCAGCACGAAGAGCAGGCCCCGTACGACTACTGCTACTGCGACGTCTGCCGGTCGAAGTTTGAGCGGGACCACGGGGCTGATCCCTACGACCTCGAGGACCCGACCACGAGTACGGCCTGGCGCCTCTTCCGGTACGAGAGCATCACGAATCTGGTGAACGACCGCCTCATCCCCATCGCCCGCGAGAATGGCAAGGCAGTCTCGGCGGCCACCTTTCCGAACTGGGAGGCCGTGCGCCAGCGGTGGCACCACTGGGACCTCGATTACGTCCACCCCATGCTGTACCACAACTTTTACCACGCCGGGGCGAACTGGGTGCGCGACGAGACGCGGGCCGGCATCGAGCGGCTGCGGGGACAGGGCCGGTCCACCCGCCTGTACAGCGGCCTCAACGTGGGGGCGGTGGCGCCGGGCGGCTTGGAACGGCTCATCGAGAAAGCGCACGAGGGCGACGCCAGCGGCATCACCCTCTTCGCGGCCGGCAGCATGAACGATGCGCTGTGGACCGCCTTCGCGGAGGCGACCTCGAAGGCGTAATTCGCGCGTTCGACGAGGTGGGGGAGATAGCTTTTCTCCAGCACAGTCGCCTCCGTCCTCCCCATGACGAATGCTAGGCTCGACGTAGGTTTGCGCCGACACGGAATCCGCTTCGGGACGCTTCTCGTCCTGGGCCTCGGACTGCTTGCCGTGGGGTGCAGCGCCCCAGAGACATCGCCCGAGCATACGCGCATCGGCTACGTGCACGGGACGGTCGATGTGTCTGCGGAGGACGCCCGTCGCCTCACCCACATCAACTACGCCTTCGCGAACGTCACGGAGGAGGGCCGCGTGGTGCTGGAGCAGGAGCGCGACTCGCTAAACCTCGCCCGGCTCCGGGACCTGAAGTCGGCGAATCCGGACCTCAAGATTGTGCTCTCGATCGGGGGCTGGGCGTGGTCCGACTACTTCTCCGATGCCGCCCGCACCGATTCCTCGCGGGCCCGCTTCGCCCGCACGGCGGTCGACCTATTGGCCAAACACGACCTCGATGGGCTCGACCTCGACTGGGAGTATCCCGGGCAGCCGGGACAGGACAACGTGTACCGCCCGGAGGACAAGGAAAACTTCACCCGACTGCTCCGGACCGTGCGTCGCCACCTCGAAAAGCAGGGACGGGCGGACGGGCACACCGGCGACGAGCGGTACCTGCTCACGATCGCCGCGGGGGCCGACGCCGACTATCTGGCGCACACCAACATGGCCGCCGCCCACACGCCGCTCGACTACGTCAACCTGATGACGTACGACTTTCACGGCGGCTGGTCGGACCACACCGGCCACCTCGCCAACCTCTACCCGCCCGCGGCGCCCGATACCCTGCAGCGCTCGGCCGCCACGGCGGTCAACATGTTCGTGAAGGCGGGCGTCCCCCCGCAGAAGCTCGTGCTCGGGGTGCCGTTCTACGGGCGCGGTTGGTCCGGCGCAGGGGCGCGGGACGACGGCCTGTACCAGTGCTACGACACGTCGCGGGGCAGCTACTCCTACGACACGCTCGCCAATCACGTGGCGACGCAACCCGGCTTCGAGCGGCAATGGGATGCCGTCGCACGGGCCTCGACCCTCTGGGCCCCAGACTCCTCGGTCCTGATCACCCACGAGACGCCCCGGTCGCTCCGGGCCAAGGCGCACTACGTCCAGTCCCGCGGCCTCGGGGGCGTCATGTACTGGGAGCACAGTGCCGATGACGGCACCCTCCTCCGCACGCTCCACGAACACCTTCCGTAGGGGCGAACCGGGACGAGAACACGAATGTCCCCTTCCACGGGGAATGGCTACGAGCGAGGGGGCAGGGGGCGGGCCCTTTCCGGCCGGGCCTCCCTGAGGCAGTCGGCACAAAGCCATTCCTACGGAATCCGGGCGATGTGGGCGGTGCCCGACTCGTCCTCGGCGACGGTGCCCACGAGGGTGACCGCCCCGTTCAGGGCGAGGGATGCGCCGAAGTCGACGGACCCGATGTCGAGGACCGTGCGCTCGCGCCATCCCCCCTCGGGCCGCCGGCGAAAGACGTAGACCACGCGGTCGATGTTGATCTCGTTGCCGAGCTGCTCATCGTATCCGGTGATGAGCGCCCGCCCGTCGTGAAGGGCCACGGTGGCCCCGAACGAGCCGGATTCGTAGGGGATGGAGGGGCGGAGGGTGGTCGCTTGTTGCCAGGACGTGTCGCCGCGGGTGTAGACGGTGGCGGCGCCGGAGCCGTCGTCGCGGGCCCGGCCCTCCCCCACGAGCAGCGTAGCGCCGTGCAGGTCGAGGGAGATGAAGAAGGCGTCGATGTCTTTCAGGTGGGCGTCCTCGCGCCAGCGATCGGTCGACGGGTCGTGTCGGAAGACGTAGGCGGAGCCCGGCTCGCGCTCAAAAAAGGTGGAGGCCGCCACGGCCAGATACGGTCCGTCGAGGGCCACATCGCCCCCGATGAGTCCCGAGGCCGAACGATCATCGGACTGGAGCCGTGCCGTCCGGGCCCAGGTATTGGTGTCGGGGTCGTGTTCGAAGACGTAGACGGCCCCGCCGTACGCCCGTTCGGGGTCGTTCCGGTTGGGGTTGCCGGAGGTGCTCACGGCCGCCCGGTCGCCGTCGAGCGCCACGCCCGCCGCGAAGAGCCCCTCGCGCCGGTCCGGGGCCCCGGTGAGGCGGGCCGTCTGCTGCCAGGTGCTGTCCGCCGAGCGCTCAAACACGTACGCCGCGTTTTCGCCCTCCCCGACGAAGTTCTCGCTGGAGGCGCTCACCAGGACCCGCGCGCCGCTGAGGGCCACGTCGGCCCCGAAGAAGGCGTCTGCGCGACAGGGCGTCGGGACGAGGCGGGCCGCAAGGGCCCACGAGGTGACGAGGGGGCCCGGCTGCCGCTCGTAGACGAACACGGCCCCGGCGTTGTCGCCGCACACCGACGCCCCGCTGGCGCCGACGACGGCAATCGAGTCGTCGATGGCGACGGACACGCCGAAGGAGGCGGACTGCAGCGTGTCGGGGCGGGGCAGGGCCTCGATTTGGGCGTGTCCCTCCAGCGGACCGAGCCCGAGGAGGAGACCGAGACACAGGAGGAGGCGGGGGCGGAGCATGTGGGCACTGGTTCCGAGCAGGGTGCGGAACGCTAACGGATGCATGGGGACGCCGGTCCGGAACGGATGGGGTCCAGCGAAACGCTCGGGACGTGAACGAGCCCCCGGAACCGACGTGTCGCTGCACGCCGGGCGCGTTTCGCCGACGCGCGCTAGTCCTCCAGCGCCATCACGTGTTCGGTGAGGACCTCCCACTCCTCGTAGAGGCCGGACAGCTCCTTCTTGAGCGCATTGTACTCGTCGGACAGCTCCCGCGCCTCCAAGCCGTCGCCGTCGTAGGCGTCCGGGTCGGCCATCGCCGCTTCGAGCTCCTCCTGCTTCTCCTCGATCTCCAGGATGCGGGCCTCCGTGTCCTCCAGCTTCTGCTTGAGCTGATACGAATTGAGGTCGGCGAACGGGCCGTCCGGGCGGGCATCGGGGGCGGACGGGTCGTTGTCCTCGGCGGGCGGGTCCGTGTCGCCGGTCGCGGCGTCGTGCCCATTGGGGGACGGCTCGGCGGGGGGCTCCGCCTCGTGCACGTCCTGCAGGGGGCGGGCCGAGCCCTCCTCCACCTGCCAGCGGAAGTCGGAGTAGTTGCCGAGGAAGGTGCGCACGGTGCCCCCGCCCACGCGCCACGTCTTTTCGGCCACGGCGTCGAGCACGTGGCGGTCGTGGCTCACGAGCACAAACGTCCCTTCGTACTTCTGCAGGGCCTCGATGAGCACCTCGCGCGACTGGATGTCGAGGTGGTTCGTCGGCTCGTCGAGCAGAAGAAGGTTGGCCGGCGACAGCAGCGTGCGGGCGAGCGAGAGGCGACTCTTTTCGCCGCCGGAGAGGACCCGCACGTCTTTGAACGCGTCCTCGCTGGTAAAGAGAAAGCGCCCGAGCAGGCTGCGCAGTTCGGTCTTGGGCCGGTCGGGCGCCGCTTCGCGGACGGTGTCGAACACCGTCTGGTCCGGGTCCATCGTCTTGGCCTGGTGCTGGGCGTGGAAGGCCATCTCGACGTTGTGGCCCTCCGTGCGGGTGCCCGCAAAGTCCTCCCGGCCGCCGATGATGCGGGCGAGGGTGGACTTGCCCGCGCCGTTGGGGCCCACGAGCGCGACCTTGTCGCCCCGTTCGATGGTGAGGGGGCCGGCGTCGGTAAAGACGGTTTCGGGGCCGTGCTCCGTGTCGTAGGTCTTGCTAAACGCGGAGAGCTCCAGCACGACGACGCCGGAGCGGGGGGGCTCGGGAAACTCGAACGACATGGCGGGGGCCGGATCGGGCGGCGGCGGGATCCGGTCCATCTTCTCCAGCTTCTTGATCCGGCTCTGCACCTGGCTGGCGCGGGCGGCGTTGTAGCGAAACTTGGAGATAAACTCCTGGATCTTCTCAATCCGCTTCTGCTGGTTCTCGTACTTGCGGCGCCAGCGCTCGTAGCGCGCCTCGCGGGCCTCCAGGTAGTGGGAGTAGTTGCCGTCGTAGTGGAGCAGGCGGCCCCGCACGAGCTCGGCGGTGGAGGTGACCATGCGGTCGAGCACGGAGCGGTCGTGGCTCACCAGGATGACGGCGCCGGGGTAGGTCTCCAGCGTGTCTTCGAGCCAGTCGATGCTTTCGATGTCGAGGTGGTTCGTCGGCTCGTCGAGCAGCAGCACGTCGGGCTGCTTCAGCAGGAGGCGGGCCAGTGCCGCCCGCATGCGCCAGCCGCCGGAGAAGGTGCGAAGGGGGCGGTCGAGCTCGTCCTGGGCAAACCCGAGCCCGGTGAGGGTGGCCTCGGTGCGGGGGCGAATGCGGTGGGCGTCCTGGGCGTCGAGTCGCTCCTGCACCCGATGCAGCCGGTTGAGCAGCTTTTCGTGGCGGTCGCTCTCGTGGTCGATCGCCTCCAGCTCGCGGCTAATCTCCTGCTCCTGCTCCTCCAGGGCCAGCACCTCTTCGAAGGCGCGGAGCGCCTCCTCCCGCACCGTCCGGTCCTCGGGCAGTTCCTGCACGTCCTGCTCCAGGTAGCCGATGGAGACGCCCTCCCGCGTGATGGTGCCGGAGTCCACCCGCTGGTCGCCGGCAATCACCTTGAGGAGGGTTGTTTTGCCGGCGCCGTTGGGGCCCACGAGCCCGACGCGGTGCGGCTCGGGCGTGATCGTCCACGACAGGTTCTGGAAGAGCGGGTCCTCCCCGAACTCAATGGTAATGTCTTCGAGCTTGATCATGTAGGGGTGCGTCGCTCTGCGGTGAGTGCCCGTCCGACCGGTCCATGCCAGGCGGAGGGCGGATCAGGGGGTTGGTCCGTCGGGGGAATCGCCGGCGGCCTGCGCGTCCGCGTCCGGGGCGTCGTCGGGCGCGGGGGTTGCCTCCTCCAGCTGCTTCGACAGGCGGGCCAGCTCCTCGTTGAGGGCCGTGGTGCCGTCCTCGTGCTCCTCGCGCTGAAGATACAGCTCCTCGGCGAGGGTGAGGGCGGTCATGACCGCGGTCGTCAGCTCGGCCTGGTCGGGGTGGTTGTCCTTAAATTGCCTCATCCGGGCGTCCACGGAGGACGCGATGCGCCGGGTGTGGGCCTCGTCGTCCTCCCGCACGCGGAGGGCGTACTCCCGGCCCAGGATGCGCACGCGAATCGACTTGGTCGGCTCGGGGTCGGCCATGGAGAGGAGGGCAGCGGGGAAAGCGTCGTCAAGGCGAGTCGGGAGACGAAGATGTGTTCGGGGCCCCGTCGGCCCCGTTGTCGAGGTACGCGTCGATGGCCTCGATGAAGGCCGAGATGCGGTCCCGGAGGGCCCCCGGGTCGTCGTCGAGCACGAGGGGGGTGGCGTCCGGACGCACCGCTGGGCGCCGCTCCAGCTCCGCGACACGACGCCGGAGGCGTTCGTTCTCGGCCTGCAGGCGATCGAGGGCGGTGGTGGCCCGGTCCACTTCGGCCTGGAGGCGCCGCACCACGGCCTGGTACTCGGGCGGCAGGGGGCTCAGGTCCGCGTCCGGCAGCGTGTCGTCCGGTTTGATGGACTCCGGCACGGGCGGGGCGGGGTCGGAGTCGGGCAACGATGCGCGTGTCGGATCGTCCATAGGGGGCACTGCACAGGTGAAACGCAGAACCGGGGGCTGCGGACGACGGCCGTCCCGTCGAGGTCGTCCGGGCGCGGATTGCGGACGCGAAGGTGTAGAAAGAAACAACAGCCGGCGATTCGAGACGGTTTCGTCTTGTGCCTCGGCCCGCGGCGCCTCCGCCCGCGCAGGCCTCAGCCGCCGAGGGAAGCTACCCGAAGATCAGGAGAACGACCGCGAGAATGAAAATCACCAGGTAGGGATATAACAGGCGGCGGCTCATGAGGGCGCGGGCACGAGGCTATTGCTGTCGCAGGCGGGCGCCGTGGTTTTCCGCGAGGCGCTCAACGATGGCGTCGAGTCGAGCGTCCACCTCTTCGTCGGTGAGCGTGCGGTCGGCGCCGAAGCGGAGGGTAAACGCCACGCTCTTGGTGTCCTCGTCGATCCCCTCGCCCGCGTACGTGTCGAACACGTCCACGCGGCGGAGCAGGGGCGCCCCGGCCTCGCGGATCGCGCGCTGCAGCGGTCCTACCGGTTGGTCGGCGGGGACGAGCACGGCCAGGTCGCGGTCCACGACCGGGAAGCGGCTCACCGGCTCGTAGTCGCGGTGTTGCTCTGCCGTCGCGCTGTCGACGAGGGCGGCCCAGTGGAATTCCGCCACGAAGACCGGAGTGTCGAGGTCGAAGTCGGCCGCCACGTCGTCCCGGACCCGGGCCACGGTGCCGAGCGGCGTGTCCCCGGCGGCCACGTCGATGTGGTGCTGCGTGACCGGCGGGGCCTCGTCCGTCGCGCCCGCATCGCGGGGACGCACCTGAAGGGCCGGCACGCGCAGGTCGTCGAGGAGGGTCTCGACGGTGCCCTTCAGGTCGAAAATGTCGGCCGAGCGCGGCTCGGTGTCCCAGCCGGTGGGCGCGTGGGGGCCGCTGAGGGCAACCAGCAACGCAGGATGTTCGCTGTAGCCGGGGACGATTGGGTCGTCCGGCTCGGCGGCGCGGCGAAAGACGCGGCCGAACTCAAACACGCGGAGCGCCTCCTGCCCGTGGTTGCGGTTGTGTTGCATGACCTCCAGCGCGCCCGGCAGCAGCCGGGGGCGCAGGGCGGCCATCTCCTCCGAGATCGGGTTTTTCGTCTCCACGACGGGCGCCCGATCGCTGCCGGCCGGGGGCACGTTGAAGCGCTCGGCGCGGTCCGTGCGCAGCATGCTGTTGGTGTAGATCTCGCGGTAGCCGAGGCCCTTCAGCAACTGGCGCGCCTGCCGCTCCAGCGTCTCCTCCGGCGGCTGCTCCGGGGTGCGGCTTGGCACCGGCACGCGCTCCGGCTCCGGAATCTGGTCGTAGCCGTGCAGGCGGGCCACCTCCTCGATCAGGTCCTCCTCGATCGACACGTCGGGGCGCCAGGTGGGGACGGTGCAGTGGAGCGCGTCCTCGCCCGCCTCCACGTCGAAGCCGATGGCGCCCAGCAGGCGCGTCCCCTCGTCGGTCGGGACCTCGGTGCCCAGCACCTGCGTGAGCCGATCGGGGCGGAGGGCGATCGTCTTTTCGGCGGGCGGACTGGGGTGCTCGTCGACCAGGCCCGGGACGACCGTGCCGCCGCCCAGCTTGGCAATCAGCTCGGCGGCGCGGGCGGCGGCCCACACTTGCCCGTCGCGGTCCACGCCCCGCTCGAAGCGGTACGAGGAGTCGGTCTGGAGGTCGAGGGCCTTCGCCGTGCGGCGGATCGTGGACGGGTCGAAGTACGCACTCTCGATGAGCACGTCGGTCGTGTCGGCGGAGACCTCGGAGTTGGCCCCGCCCATCACGCCGGCCACGGCCACCGGGGCCTCGGCGTCGCAGATCAGGAGCGTATCCTCGGGCAGGTCGCGCTCCTCCCCGTCGAGCGTCGTGAAGGGCGTTTCGTCGTCGGTGCGACGGACAACAATCGTGTCGTCGGCAATCGCATCGAGGTCGAAGGCGTGGAGCGGCTGGCCGCACTCGTGGAGCACGAAGTTGGTGACGTCCACCACGTGGTTGCGCGGCTGCAGGCCGATGGCCGTGAGGCGGCGGCGCAGCCAGAGGGGCGACTCGGTCACGTCTACGCCCCGCACCAGCAGGGCCACGTACCGGGGGCAGCCGGCCTCGTCCCGGAGGTCGACGGTGATTTCCTCGGCCACGGGGCCCCCCGGCGACGGCGTGTCGACCGTCGGCGTCCGCAGCTCGCTATCCGCGAGGGCCGACACGTCGCGGGCCACGCCGAGGTGGCTGGCGGCGTCGGGGCGGTTCGGGGTGAGCTCGATGTCGAGCACCGCGTCGGTACTCGGCATGCCGTGGGCGTCGAGGTACTCCGGGAACGGCGTGCCGACGGGCGTGTCGTCGTCGAGCACCATGATGCCGGCGTGGTCGTCGGAGAGGCCCAGCTCGTCCTCCGCGCAGATCATGCCGTTCGACGCCTCGCCCCGCAGCTCGCGGGCCTCTACGGTTAGCTCCTGCAGCGCCTCGGGATCGTCCGGGTCGGGACGCGACAGCGTGGTGCCGACGGTGGCGACCGGCACCTTCTGCCCCGCGGCCACATTCGGCGCGCCGCAGGCAATCTGGGACGGGGCGCCGTCGCCGAGGTCCACGTCACAGAGCACGAGGCGGTCGGCGTTTGGGTGCTCGCGGACGGCGGTCACCTTGCCGACCACCACGCCGTCGAGCGACTGGCCCAGGGGGCGGACCGTCTCCACCTCAAGCCCGGCCATGGTGAGGCGCTCGGCCAACTCCTTGGGGCTCCAGTCATGATCGACGTACTCGTTGAGCCAATTGTAGCTTACGTCCACGGTTCAGGTCGTAGAGATGAGAACAGTCAACTTCGAGTGACGGGGCGTATCGCGTATTCCGTAAGGCCCTCTGCTCCACGGAATACACAATACGAAATACGCGCTCACGAGGAGGCTTTGAGCGTCTGATGACTGACTAAAACTGGTCGAGAAACCGCACGTCGTTCTCGTAGAAGATCCGGATGTCGTCGATGCCGTGCCGGAGCATGGCCATCCGCTCCACGCCCATCCCCACCGCGTAGCCGGTGTACCGCTCGGGGTCCACGTCGACGGACTCGAAGACGTTGGGGTGCACCATGCCGCAGCCCAAAATTTCCATCCACTGTCCGCCGTCGTCGCTGTCCTCATCGTCCCACCAGACGTCCACCTCGGCGCTCGGCTCGGTGAAGGGGAAGTAGCTGGGACGGAAGCGGAGCGTCACGTCCTCCCCGAAGAGCGCGCGGGCGAGGCTGTAGAGCACCTGCTTGAGCTGCGCCATCGTCACGTTCTCGTCCACGTACAGCAGCTCCACCTGGTGAAAGAGGCAGAACGACTTGTACGAGATCGCCTCGTTGCGGTACACCCGCCCCGGCACCGCGACCCGAATGGGGGGCGTCTGGGCCTCCATGATCCGGATCTGGCCCGGCGAGGTGTGGGTGCGGAGGACACGAGGCTCCGTCCCCTCGGGCGGGTCCTCGAGGAAGAAGGTGTCCTGCATGTCCCGCGCCGGGTGGTCGGGCGGAAAGTTGAGGGCCGTGAAGTTGTGCCAGTCGGTTTCGACCTCCGGCCCCTCGTGGGTGGAAAAGCCGAGCCCGCGCAGGATGCGCAGGATCTCGTCGAGCGTCTGCGTGAGTGGATGCGTCGACCCCTTGAATCCGCATCGGCCCGGCAGGGTGAGATCGATGTCGGGGCCGCCCGCCTGCTCTTGTCGCTCGAGGCGCGCCTTTGCCTCGTCGATTCGCTCCTGGGCGCGGTCCTTCAGGGCGTTGAGACGCCGGCCAAACTCGGGGCGTTCCTCCGGGGGCAGGTCGCCGATCTGATCGAACAGGTCTGGGATCGCGCCCTGATTGCGGCCGAGGTACTTGATGCGAAAGGCCTCGGCCTCCTCGGCGCTCTCGATCGATTCGGCCTCAATCTGTTCACGGAGCTGGTCGATTTCGTCGGGCATGGAAGGGAATCGCGAGTCAAGGGTCACAGAGAGCGACGCGGCGCCGGGGGCTCGAAACGCAGGGGGCAATAAAAAATCCCGCCGAGCCTGCGGGGCAGGGGCGGGACGAGGTCACCAGCAATGGTGGCGGTCGACGTTCAATGCCCCTGCGGATTCGGAGAGACCCGAAACGCAAAGGCAAACCGAAACGGCGCACGAATCAACGGCATCGCAACGGGGCGGCGGGGGAGCGGGAAACGAGAGGAGTGACGCGTGAGAGGAGAAAAGAAGCCCTCATGCAACACGCTCCACGTGTTACGCTTCGCGCACCACTTATTCCATCACGTGGTCTACGATCTGCTCGAAGGCGTCCGGGTCGTGGACGGCCAGGTCGGCGAGCACCTTCCGGTTCATGTCAAGGTCCGACTTCCGGTACTGGCCCATGAACTGGGAGTAGCTCACGTCGTGCTGGCGCGTCGCGGCGTTGATGCGGGTAATCCACAGCCGCCGAAACCGGCGCTTCTTCTGACGGCGGTCCCGGTAGGCGTACTGCAGGCCCTTCTCGACCGCGTGCTTGGCCACCTTGTAGACCTTGCTCCGACGGCCCCAGTAGCCCTTCGCCTTGTTTAGAATTTTCTTCCGTCGCCGACGGGTCGCCGGCTTGTTCG
Organism: Salinibacter ruber DSM 13855; assembly: GCF_000013045.1. Classification (NCBI taxonomy): domain Bacteria; kingdom Pseudomonadati; phylum Rhodothermota; class Rhodothermia; order Rhodothermales; family Salinibacteraceae; genus Salinibacter; species Salinibacter ruber. The sequence goes on along the minus strand of NC_007677.1, from coordinate 3,462,129 downwards.
TTGCGCGCGGCATAGAAACAAAACGTCAGTTTAACAACACAGTCGAAAATACAACCTAAGCGAGTGCTGGCGACAGGCCAACCCCGCTCCGGGAAAGACTCCACAAACAACAGATGGAGGAGCGAACAAGGCCCTCCATCCGGCAGGCCGCCCGGCGTCTTCGGCGCGGTTAGGTGGACAGCATGCGCTTAATCCGGTCCCGGTTCGCCTTGTCGTCGACGACCACGCTCTTGCGCAGCTGGCGCTTGCGCTTTGCGTTTTTCTTGGTCAGCAGGTGCCCTTTGTTTGCCTTCTTGCGCTTGATCTTGCCGTTGCCGGTCTTCTTGAAGCGCTTCTTGGCACCGCTGTGGGATTTCATCTTGGGCATGGCAGCAACACCCTGAGGGGATTCATTCACGAAGTACACAGAAGTCGAACACGCCGTGTATGAGGGGAGCGCCCGTGCGTTCCCGTCCGCACAGAGTCCACAAAAAGGTGCCGGGCACGGGCGGGGCCACGCACGCGTCGGCAGGCCCACGTCGGTGGTGCGGTCGCCCTACTTGTTCTTGTGCGGGGCGAGGATCATCACCATTCGCCGGCCTTCCATTTCCGGCTGCTGGTCGATGCGGGCAATCTCCTGAAGCTCCTCAATCATGCGGCGCAGCAGGTCCATGCCCTGGTCCTTGTAGACGATGTCGCGCCCCTTGAACTGGACGTACGCCTTGACCTTGTTGCCGTCTTCCAGGAATTCGCGGGCGTGATCGACCTTAAAGTTGAAGTCGTGCTCCTCGGTGCGGGGCCGGAAGCGGAGCTCCTTCATCTCCATGGACTTCGACTTCTTCCGGCGCCGCTGCTCCTCCTTCTGCTTCTCGTAGCGGTACTTGCCGTAGTCGAGGATCTTGCAGACGGGCGGGTCGGCGTCCGGCGCAACCTCCACGAGATCGAGTTCGTGGTCGCGGGCGCGGTCGAGGGCCTCGCCGGTCGGAACCACGTCGTGGTCGCCGTCGGGTTCGACCACACGGACCTCGTCGGCACGAATTTCTTGATTTACGCGGAGTTTATCGACGTCAGCAATAGCGGGATCGGTGGTTTTTTAAGAGGAGAACTCGGGGATAGTGAAAAACTCGGTCTGTGCGGAGCGAATGCTGGGCTCCGGCACGAGGGACCGAGTAGACGTATGCTATACACGTGGACGACCCTTTGAGGTTTCAGTGAAGGTCGCCTGAATTGGGGCGGTTCGTGGGAGGGGCGGGCGGCTAGTCGAGCGTCGGCTCGAACTCCGGCCCGGTGCGGTCGAGGAAGTCCTGGACGGATACGGTGCCCTGGGGGCCGTCGGCGTGGGAGCGGACCGAGACGGTGCCGGCTTCTTCCTCGTCCCCCCCCACGACGAGCATGTACGGGACCTTCTGGGTTTCGGCCTCGCGGATCTTGTAGCCGACCGTCTCGTCGGACGTGTCGATCTCGACGCGCACGTCCTCGGCGCGGAGGGTCGCCGCCACCTCCTGGGCGTAGTCGACGAAATCGTCGCCCACGGGAATGATTTGCACCTGTGTCGGCGCGAGCCAGGTCGGGAAGTTGCCGCCGCAATGCTCAATGAGCACGCCGATGAAGCGCTCCAGCGACCCGAACGGGGCGCGGTGGATCATGACCGGCCGCTTCCGCTCGTCGTGCTCGTCGACGTAGGTCAGCTCGAAGCGCTCCGGGAGGTTGTAGTCGACCTGGATGGTGCCGAGCTGCCAGGCGCGGCCCAGCGCGTCCTCCACCATGAAGTCGAGCTTCGGCCCGTAGAAGGCGGCCTCGCCCGGCTCCTCGTAGGCGTCGAGGTCCGTTTCGGCCACGGCCTCGCGGATGTCCTGCTCGGCGCGGGTCCAGAGCGCGTCGCGGCCCGTGTACTTTTCGGTGTCGTCGGGGTCGCGGAGCGAGATCTGCGCCTCGAACTCCTCGAAGCCCAGGGCGTCGAGCACCTTCAGGGTGAGGTCGATGACGGACTTGAACTCGTCCTTGACCTGCGCGGGGGTGCAGAAGATGTGGGCGTCGTCCTGCGTGAAGCCGCGCACGCGGGTCAGCCCGCCGAGCTCGCCGGTCTGCTCCTGGCGGTAGACGGTCCCGAATTCGGCCAGCCGCACCGGAAGGTCCCGGTACGAGTGGTGGTCGTTCTGGTAGATTTTGACGTGGTGCGGGCAGTTCATCGGCTTGAGGAGGTAGCCGTCCTCCTCGCCGTCGTCCCCCTCTCCGGTCACCATCGGCGGGAACTGGTCGTCCTCGTAGTGCGGGTAGTGCCCGCTGGTGCGGTAGAGGTCGAGCCGCCCGATGTGAGGGGTGCAGACCGGCTTGTAGCCCTGCTTCACCTGTTCCTGCTGCAGGACCTCCTGCAGCGTCTGCCGCAGTGTCGTCCCCTTGGGCAGCCACATGGGCAGGCCGGGCCCCACCTGCTCGGTGTCGAAGGTGAAGAGGTTCAGCTCCGTGCCGAGCTTGCGGTGGTCCCGCTCCTTGGCCTTCCGGCGCCGCTCCAGGAAGTCCTCGAGCAGTTTCTGCTTGGGAAAGCTGATGCCGTAGATGCGCGTGAGCTGTGGGTTCGACTCGTCCCCGCGCCAGTACGCGCCGGCCACCGACAGCAGCTTCGGCGCCTTAATGTCCCCGGTCGACGGGATGTGCGGGCCGCGGCAGAGGTCGGTGAACTCGCCCTGCTCGTAGAAGGAAATCTCGCCCTCCTCCAGCCCCTCAATCAGCTCCAGCTTGTACTCGTTGCCCTCCGCCTCGTAGTGCTCGATCGCGTCCGCCTTCGAGACCTCGTGTCGCTCGTACGCTGCGTCGCGGCGGGCGAGCTCCAGCATCTTTTCTTCGATCGCCTCTAGCTCGTCGGCGGACAGGGTCTGGTCGCCCAGGTCCACGTCGTAGTAGAAGCCCTGGTCGATGGGCGGGCCAATCGTGAACTTGACGTCCGGGTAGAGGGCCTGCAGCGCCTCCGCCATGAGGTGGGCAGAAGAGTGCCAGAAGGTCTGTTTGCCCTCCTCGTCGTCCCACGTCAGGATCTCGATCTCGGCGTCCTCCGTGACGGGGCGGTCCAGGTCGCGCACCTCGCCGTTCACCTTGATGGCCAGCGCGTCGCGGGCCAGGCCGGCACCGATGCTCTCGGCAATCTCAAGCCCCGTCGTGCCCGCCGGGTGGGTGTGCGTGGAGCCGTCCGGGAGGGTGATGTCGATGCTCGTCTCGTCGATTTCGGCCATGGGACAGAGGGGTCCTCGGGGAAGAGCGCACGGGCGGGGACACCGCCAACAAAAAAGCCGCCCCAGGGAGCCTCCTGAGAGCGGCAGCAGTGGGTCCAAGTGGACTCGAACCACTGACCTCTACGATGTCAACGTAGCGCTCTAACCAACTGAGCTATGGACCCAAATCGGAGCCTATTGGCGTCGCTTGGGACCCACTATCTATGCCCACACCGCGATCAGGGTTCCCTTCCGCCTTGATTCACCGAAACTTTGACCTCGACTCGTGTGGCGGACGGGGCGCCCCTGCGGCATCGGGGGCGCTCTGCGGTGTGCAAGGGAGAAGAACCGTGCAGGGGGAGCAGAAGACGGGGCGACGACTGGCCCAGAGAAGAATGGTTGCGTGCGCCAAACCCCTTCCTTTTTCAGCCGTCAAACTGCCCCGACGGATTCGTTGCCACGCCACGTTCCCCTTGCCGTATGCAGGACTCTCGTCCGCACCCCCACGACTGGAATGTCTCGACCGACGAGGCCAAGCGCATCCAGCGTCGGTTGGCGTCGGAGGTGACCGAGAGGGCCCTGCCGGACGGGGGCGAGACCGTCGCCGGGATCGACGTCAGCGTGCGCGACGACACGGCCCAGGCGGCCGTCTCCGTGCTTCGGCTGCCAGAATTGGACGTGGTCGACGAGGCGACCCATCGCTGCGAGGTGCCGTTTCCGTACGTGCCGGGCCTGCTCAGCTTCCGCGAGATGCCGGCCGTCCTCCCCGCGCTCGAGCGGCTCCATTCGACGCCGGACGTGTTTGTGACCGACAGTCACGGGGCGGCCCACCCGCGCCGCTTCGGGCTGGCCTGCCACCTCGGCGTGCTGCTCGACGCGCCGGCGATCGGCGTCGCGAAGTCGATCCTCGTCGGGGCGCCGCAGGGCGAGCTCGGCCCGGAGAAGGGCAGTCGCGTGCCGTTGGTCGACGACGGGGAGACGGTCGGGACGGTGCTCCGGACGCGGACGGACGTGAACCCGGTCTACGTGAGCGTCGGCCACCGCTGTACGCTCGACGGCGCGGCGGACCTGATGCTGGACTGCAGTCCCCGGTACAAGATCCCCGAGCCGACCCGCCAGGCCCACAAGCTGAGCCGGGCGGAGGGATAGGGGCATGGAGCTACGCGCAGTACCGGCGGGCTGTGTGGACCAGCACCTCCGCGAGCTGCGCCACCGAGGCGAGGTCGACCCACTCCTCTGTGGTATGGAGGCCGGCCCCTTTCGGCCCCAGGACGACGGTCTCGGTGCCGGCGGCGGACAGGAGGGCTGCGTCCGTCCAGAACGACGCGCCTGTGTCCGGAGGAGGATTGTTGGGGGCGAGGGTGCGGGACAGGCCCGCACGCGTAGCGGAGGCGACGGTGGCGTCCGTGGGTGTTTTGAGCGTCCCTCTTGAGAACGCGATTTCAGCTTCTGCTTCGAAGGCGTCGTCTGCCTCGCTGAGCTCGTGCAGAACGGTCTGGACCTCCTCCAAAGCGTCCTCGGCGGACTCGCCCGGGACGGTGCGGCGCTCCATGCGCAGGTGACACTCGGCCGCGTACACGCTCGGGGCGTCGCCGCCCCGGAGCTGACCCGCGTGGAGGGAGGGCGGGCCGACGAGCGCGTGGGCCTCGTCGGAGGACAGGGATCGGTTGAGCGCCTCCAGTTTCGACAAGACCCGGCCCATGTGCATGTTGGCGTCAATGCCCTCGGCGGGGCGCGAGCCATGTGCGGCGCGGCCCTGCGTGCGGAGGTCGATCCATACGAATCCCTTGTGGGCACGGACGAGCTTCAGGTCCGTCGGCTCCGTGACGACGGCGCCGTCGGCGTCGTAGCGGTCCACGAGCGCCTCGGTGCCGATGCTCTTGTGCTCCTCGTCGGCCACCGCGGCGACGAGCACATCCCCGGAAAGCGAGGTGTCAAACTCGCGGAGGGTACGCGCAGCGATTAATTGGGCCGCGAGGCTGCCCTTCATGTCCTGGGCGCCGCGCCCGTACAGGCGTCCGTTCTGCCGAACGGGGGTGAAGGGCGCGTCCATGCCCTCGACGCCCACGGTATCCGTGTGGGCGTTCCACATCAGTGAGCGGCCGTCGCCGTCTCCCGAAAGCACTCCGACGACGTTTGGACGTCCGGGGGCCGGCTCCCAGTGGTCCACGTCAAGCCCGATGTCGTGCATCCGGTCGGCAATGTAGGCGGCGAGCTCCGCCTCCCCCGCCCCGCGTTCGTCTGCCCCGAGCGCAGGGTTTATGGAGTCGATACGCACGAGGTCGGCGAGTGTATCTTCGACCGAATCGGGGTCGATGCTGAGAGACATGCGACGGCGGAGATTATCCTGTAGGCGGGAGCGTCGGCAACGTAGTTCGTGGCCCCGACAAAAGCGAGCCTACGCCGCTGTGCTCGCTCGACGATCCGCCTCCAGTCAGAGAGGGCTTGACGGTGACGCTTGGCTTCACGACCATGGAGCCGGGCCCAGGCAGAGGAGGGATCCGTCTGCCTGTCCCTCAGAATTGAGCCTTCCACGCAGCCCCACCATCATGCCGGACGCCCCTGCCATTCGCCGCGCTACGCTTGACGACGCCGAGACGCTCGTGCGCTTCAACGAGGCAATGGCCGAGGAGACCGAGGACAAGACGCTCGATCCCAAGACCGTGCGGGCCGGCGTGCAGGCCGTGTTCGACACGCCGGAGCAGGCGTTCTACTTCGTCGCGGAACGCGACGGCGCGATCGTGGGAAGCCTGATGATCACGACCGAGTGGAGCGACTGGCGCAACGCGGACTTCTGGTGGATCCAGAGCGTGTACGTGCGCCCTTCGGCGCGGCGGACGGGCGTCTATGCCGCCCTCCACCGCGAGGTGCGCCGGCGGGCCCGCGAGGCCGATGGCGTGTGTGGGCTCCGCCTCTACGTAGAGCAGGACAACGCGGCGGCCCAGGCGGCGTACGAGACACTGGGGATGAATGAGCCGCCGTACCGGATGTACGAAGAGATGCTGTAGCGGCTACAGGTCCGCGGGGTCGCAGCTCTCCATGTGGAACGGGGCCCCGTCGCCTTGCTCTTCGCCCCGGTCGAGGGCCACGTACTGGCCGATGAAGGTGACGGCCCGCTCCCCCGCCTCGTTGATTTTGCACTCCAACTCGATCCGTGCTCGTCCCCAGCGGTCCAGCATTTCCTGAAACCGCTCCTGAGCGTCCTCGTCCGGGGGCTCGCAGACCACCGAGATGTTTTCGTAGACGGGCTGCAGGTACTCGATGTCGCTTTCCTGGATCATGACCTCCACCCGTTCCCGCATGTCCTCCATCGCGTCGTGCATCGCGTCCTGCACGAGCTGGTGCATCATCGCCCAGCCGGTGACCGTGGCCAGCATGCTGAGGCTGCCCCCGAACGCGCTGCCCATGTGGTTGGCATTCGGTTTCAGGGGGGCGGAGGCGCGCAGGCGGCCCTGCTCGTCCGCGGCAAGCTCGAACTCGAGATGCTCCGTGATGGGCATCTTCTCGGTGATGAGGCGCTCCAGTTCGTCGAGAGCGGTATCTTTGAGCGACGGGTTGGGCATGACGCGAACAACCTGCGAGGCGAGGGTCCGGAGAGCAAGTTAAGACAGACGGAGTCTCTTTACGAGCCGAGGGGGGACACGTTCGCCGTCGTGTCGAATCTATTCGGGAAAACCGCGGGGGTTCGACGGGTGAAGGGACAAAGAACCCATACGTTACCAAAGCAAGAAACGAGTCGCGCCTTTTCTGTGCGGCCCCTGGCAGCGTTCGGCCGGTGGCCCCCTCCTGATTCTCACAAGCAGATCCTTGTCCGATGGCCAACGCCAATCCGTTCGCCCGCATCGCCGACCGATACGACGGGACGCCCCCACGCCTGCGGCCGCCCCTCGTCACCCAGGCCGTGGGCGAGGTGATCCCGTTCGTCGACACCGCCGGATGCTTCGTCGAGGCGTACACCCCGCGCCGCGTCGCCGTCCGCCTCGACAACGAGGAGCGCCTCCACAACCACCTCGGCGGGCTCCACGCCGCGGCCCTCGCCCTCCTGGCCGAAACCGCGACCGGGCTCGTCGTGGCCCTCAACGTGCCGGACGGCTCCTCGCCCCTGCTGCGCACGATGGACATCTCGTTCGAGAATTTCGCGCGGGACGCCGTGCAGGCGGAGGCCACCCTCACCGACGCCGAAACGAGCCAGGTCCGCTCCCGGCCCCTGGGCCAGATTGCGGTGGACGTGGCGCTTACGGCCCCGGACGACGACACGACGCTCGTCGCCGGCACGCTGACGTGGGCGTGGGTCCCGGAGGCGCGGCTCGTGGACGAGGGCGAGCGCTGACGATGGGTCACACGTCCCCTTCCTGCGGCCGGAGGAGCAGCTCCTCGAGCACCGTGCGGTCGGAGAGGCGGTAGGCGTCCACCACGGACTGGGCCACGTCCTCCGGGGCCATGAGCCGCTCCTCCGCAACGCCAGCCCCGTCCCAGGTGGGCGTGTCGGTGGCGCCGGGCAGCACCGTGGTCACGCGGAGGCCCTCGTCCTTCGTCTCCGCACGGACGGTCCGGGCGAGCCCGCGGAGGCCGTGCTTGGCGGCACAGTAGCCGGCGTTGCCGGGGTAGGCCATCAGGGACGCCACCGAGCCCATGAAGAAAAGGTGCCCCTCGCCCCGTTCGCGCATCGCGGGCAGAAACGCCGTCGTCACGGCGAAGGCGCTCGTGAGGTTGACGTCGATCTGGTCGCGGAAGCCCTCCAGGGTCAGCTCGTCGAGGGGCGTGTCGGTGAACGCCCCGGCGTTGTTGACCAGCACGTCCGGCGGGCCCCACTCCTCATGCACGGCCGCCGCCAGGTCGGCCACCGCCGCGTCGTCGGTCACGTCGGTGGGGAGCACGAGCGGCGTGCCGCCCCGCGTCCGGCAGGCATCGGCGGTCTGCTCCAGGGCGGTGCGGGTCCGCGCTGCCAGGGCCACCCGTGCATCGTATTCCGCAGCGAACGCCTCCGCGATGGCCTGGCCGATGCCCTGGCTCGCGCCCGTGACGACGACGATCATTCTCGAAGAGCAATCTCGAAGAGCAATTTACGAGGGGTGAGTCGTTTGGGCAGGCGGCCCCGCTCCCCCTGCTCGATCCGGGGCTACTCGGCGTCGATCAAGCGCATGAACTCGTCCCGGGTGGCGTGATTGTTAAACTCGCCGCTCACCGAGCTGGTGGTGGTCGCCGAGTTCTGCTTTTCGGCCCCCCGCATCATCATGCAGAGGTGCTTCGCCTCGATGACGACAGCCGTGCCCATGGGGTCGACCACCTCGTCGATGGCGTTTCGGATCTGGAGCGTAAGGCGCTCCTGCACCTGCAGGCGCCGGGCGAAGACCTCGACCGTCCGCGGGATTTTGCTGAGTCCCACAATCTGGCCGTCCGGGATGTAGGCCACGTGGGCCTTGCCGTAAAACGGCAGCATGTGGTGCTCGCACATCGAGTACACCTCGATGTCCTTGACGAGAATCATCTCGTCGTAGGCCTCTTCGAAGAGGGCCTGGCGCAGGATGTCCTTCGGGTCGAGGGCGTACCCGTGCATCAAAAACTGATAGGCGCGGGCGACGCGCTCGGGGGTGTCGGCGAGCCCCTCCCGGTCTGCGTCTTCGCCCAGGATGTCGAGGATGGCCTCGATGTGCTCGCTGAGGGCCTCGGAGGTCTCTTCGTCGTAGATGTCGCGCCGCTCGTAGAGTTTCGGCGGCATGCCGTCGGCGGAGCCGTTGGTGCGCAGCCCGCTCGATTGGATCTTTTTCTCAGCCATTACAGAAGATGAGGGCGGTGAGACAGCGTATGGAAGCGAACGGCCGGAGCGGCTACTCGCCCCGGTATTCCACGAAATTGCGAGGGGTTTCGTACAGTCGTACGCAGTGGAGCTCCCCGTTGGGCAGTGCGTCTTCGATTTCGTTCCAGATGGCGATCGCAAAGTTCTCGCTCGACGGAATGACCCCGTCCATAAAATCGACCTCCAGGTTCAGGTTCTTATGGTCCACCTTGTCGAGCACCCGGTCGTGGAGGATGTCCTTCAGGACACCCAGGTCCACCACGTACCCGGTCTCGGGGTCGGGCTCGCCGGCCACCGTCACCTCCAGCTCGTAGTTGTGTCCGTGCCAGTTCGGGTTGTTATCCTTTCCGTAGGTGTCCTCGTTCCACGCATCCGACTTGTTGGGGTTGTGGAGCCGATGGGCGGCGTTGAAGTGAACCTTGCGGGTGATGTAAACGGTGGACATGGCAGAATGACGCTCGAAGAAACCGAAGGCAGTTACTATGCCCGTAGGTACCGATCACTCCGATCGATGTTGTTTAGCAGGAATAAACGGCCACATAGTTGTCAGTCTGTTCGCACATGTATCGGAGGCGTCGTGAAACGGGCCGTTCCGGGCCGGTAGGGCCCTTGTGATTCGTCCGCCGCATCTATATTGTGAAGGCACGGTCCCTACATGCAGGACCGTCCGCTCGATTCCGCTCACGGACTGTGGACTGATCCCATGTCCGAGAAGACCATCTTCCAACGCATCATCGACGGTGAAGAAGACGCCGACATCCTCCACGAGGACGACCGGTGCGTGGCCTTCCGGGACATCAACCCGGAGGCGCCTACCCACATTCTCATCGTGCCCCGAAAGCCGATCCCGTCGCTCGACGACCTGGATACGGAAGACAAAGACCTGGTCGGCCACCTCTTCGTGGTGGCCCGGGAACTGGCCCAGGAGGAAGGGCTGCGTGACGGCTACCGTACCGTCATTAACTGTGGAGACGACGGCGGACAGTCGGTGTGGCACCTCCACCTCCATCTTCTCGGGGGGCGCCGCATGAGCTGGCCCCCGGGATGATTGAGCGCCGACACGTTGCGAGGACACGTTGCGAGTAGGGGGCGGCCGTCTGTCGCCGGGGGCAATGTCTTTGTTTTGCATTTCTGCTTCGTCGCCGTGACCACGCTGGGCGTAACAGGAGGCATTGGAAGTGGAAAGACGACGGTCTGCGGATTCCTGGAAGAAAAAGGGGCTCGCGTCTTCTACGCCGACCTTGAGGCGAAGCGGCTCATGCAGGAGAATGCCGACGTGCGGGCCGCCATCGTCGAGGCCTTCGGGGCCGCGGCCTACCACGAGGACGACACCCTGAACCGGGAGTACCTCGCCGAACAGGTATTCGGCGAGGCCGGGCGTGTGGAGCGGCTAAACGGCATTGTCCACCCGCACGTCTTCGACGCGTTCGAGGCGGCAAAAGAGCGGGCGGCGGACGAAGGGGTGTCCCTGCTCGTCCACGAGGCGGCGCTTCTCTTCGAGGCAGGCGGCGACGAGCACGTCGACATTACGGCCGCGGTGGTGGCCCCGGAGGCCGACCGCATTGCGTGGGTTACGGCCCGCGACGACGTGTCTTCGGGGCAGGTCCGGGCGCGCATGCAGCATCAACTCTCTCAGGAGGAACTCCGCGAGCGGGCCGACCACGTGCTCGAAAACGACGGAACGCTCAACGACCTGCGTCGGAAAAGCGCAGAGCTGTACTGGGCCGTCACGGGCGGCCAATAAGCGTTTAAAAAGTTCTCGTCCATCCCTGGGAAAGGGGAGGATTTGCCCCAACGGCCGCCCGCTCGGGGCGAGGAACGCCCTCACGTCCCGGCAACGGGCCCGAGCTCCGGATGAATTAAGGAGGCGTTATCCGAAAACTCGTACCTTGAAATCGAAAAGTTTACACGGTACTTTACGACAAGTTCGTGTGTAGCCCATCGCGTCGTGGCCACTAGGCATCCAAAGACCCGTTGAGGTTCCATCCAGGAAGGGAAAGAGGGCGGAGCCCCGAAAGCCGGTCGGCTCGGAGGGGGGGCTTACACGAGAACCAATCACATCGGCCCGGGTGGGCATTTGTGGCACGTTGTTTTCAGGTCTGATTGTGGGCGGGCATCCGGCGCTTGTCTGCCGAGCAGAAGCGCGCAATTGTTGTTTGGCCGGTTCCGTTGACGGAATCGAGACATTCGGGGCACGGCGAAAGGCGCGCGCAGGCTGTAGACATTGACGGTTTCTAACTTGAGGGAGTGCGATGAGCAACGATTCGAGACAGCTCTCCGCCGTACTGCATGAGTTGAAGAACCCCATCCTGGCCATCGAGCGTCTGTCCGACATTCTGCTCGAGAACGACCAGGATTTTTCCAGCGATACCAAACGCAAGATTGAGTTGATCCATACGTCGGCGAAGGAGGCGTCCAGTTATCTAGAGGATTTGGACTTTTCCTCCCCGCCGGTCCTTGCCGACGACTTCTCCTTCGCCCCGGTTGACGTGTCGGCCCTGGCCGAGCGGGTGGTCGAGAGCTTCCAGCCCCACGCCGAGTACAAGGACCAGACGCTGCGACGGGCCGAGTTTGCCGACGAGGCCATGGTGGTTGGGGACGAGGTGCGCCTCCTGGAGGCCATGAAGAACATTGTGAACAACGCCCTCAAGTACTCGCCCCGCGGCGAGACGGTCGATGTGCAGGTCCAGAAGACCGAGGCGGAGGTGCGCTTTTCTGTGTCCGACAGCGGGCCCGGCCTCAGCGAGGACGACCTGGATCGGCTGTTTAAGCCATTCCAGCGCCTCGGGCAGCAGCCCACAGACGGAGAGGTGTCGCTGGGGTTGGGGCTCTACCTCGTGAGCGAGATCATCAGTCGTCACGACGGAGAGGTGGACGTCGAAACGGAGAAGGGAAGGGGGAGCATTTTCACCCTCATCCTCCCGGCGGCGTCCGTATCCGCAAATCATCAGTAGGGGGGCGGTGGCGTGCCCGGCGCCTTTCCACATCAGGGTTGTAGCCGTGCGCGCCCATGTATACATTTAGGAAAACGTACAACTCTTGTCCGTAGTCGCGAAGGCCGGGCGCTCGTATTCTGTCCGCGTTGTCTCTTTCATTGTCTCCGCGATCCACATGCCGGATCAGTCTACCACCCACATTCGGACTTTTCTCGTCGACGACCACCCGGCGATTTTGGAGGCGATTCGCAATCGCATCGACGACACCCTCGACGTGGAGGTGTGCGGAATGGCAACATCCTCGGACGAGGCGTTCCGAAAGATCGAAGACATGGAGCCGGATACCGCCGTCGTTGACATCTCCCTGGAGGACGCCCATGGGTTGGACCTCGTGCAAAACCTCCAGTCGCAGTGTCCGGAGGTGCAGGTCGTGGTGTATTCGATGTACGACGAGATGGTCTACGCGGAGCGGGCCATCCAGGCGGGGGCGTCCGGCTATCTGATGAAAGACCAGCCCACCGAAGATCTCATCGAGGCGATCCGAGTGGTGGACGGGGGGGAGGTCTTCCTGAGCCGAGAGATGGCCTCACAGATCCTGAACAAGGTTGCCCGTGGGGAGTCCTCCGAGCCGAGCTTCCCCATCGAGGAGTTTACCGACCGGGAGCTGGCCGTCTTTCAGATGCTCGGGGAGGGGTGCAGCATCGAAGAAATCCAAGACCGGCTGAACCTGGCGCGGAAGACCGTAGAGACGTACCGGCGGCGGGCGAAGGAAAAGTTGGGGTTTGACTCCGTGTCGAAGCTGCTCCAGTTTGCGGTGCAGTGGGCGTCCGCGCCGGGGGCTGGCAAAAAGGTCTCGGGAATGCCCGATGGGGACGCCGAGGTATCGGCCGACGGGAAGGCTTCGGGCGAAGGCGAGGAGGAGAACACCGATGAATAGGTTCGGGGCCCCGATTGGGCGGGCGGGGGCTGCTGAAGAGAAGCCGGCAGGGCAACTCTGAAGCCGATTTTCTGCGATCGCCACTTCACCAAGGCGACAGGAGTGGTGCGTCAAATCGAAAAATAGTGCTCTGCCAGATTACGTAAATATGATCCGTTTCCCCACCGTGTGCATGCGCTGATGTGGTAGGCTGCCGAAGCGCGCGTCTCTGTGATTAAAGAGTGTGTTCGGTGTATCGTCCTGAAAGCGCACCGGACCGCAAATTTTGGCACGGTCTTTTGGCAAAGGTGACGCCGTTGGATGAACGGTGGCGTTCACGAGACGATGACCCGCCTTCTTTGCGTGCCAAAGAAAAAACATTCTGGGCCCCACCAGGCGAGCCAGTCGTCCTTCCACAAGGCCCGTGCAGGTCCGTTTGGGCGAGACCGCGCGGCGCGGGCAAGACGTGAACAGGTTGTGTCAAGAAAATGCACGCGAGGCGGAGCGGCGTCGACGGACATCCCGTCGCTCACCGATCCTGCGTGCGGGCCATTCGGCGCTGCCTGCTCTCGCGGTCACTCGGGACGATGCCACTGAGGCGTCGGTCCCAATCTGAGATCTCCACACCACCAGCCATCTCAATTCTAGGCGAATGAGCTCCGAAGCGGTTCGCGATAAGACGCAGATTGTCGTCGTCGACAAGCATCCGGCCATCCGGGAGGTTCTGCGGTCCCGGATTGAGGGCCGTCCAGAGATGGAGTTGGAAGCGGAATCCGCGAATTCGGAGGATGCCCTCGCCCTCGTCGAGCAGCACGACCCCGACGTGGTGGTGGTCGAAATCTCACTGGGCGACGCCGACGGCCTGACGCTCATCCAGGAAATTCGGTCCACGGTGCCGGAGGTCCGCATTCTCGTCTTCTCGAAGTACAACGAGGACCTGTATGCGGAGCGCGCCGTCGAGGCGGGGGCCTCCGGGTACGTCATGAAGACGAAGCCCACCGAGGAGGTGATGCGGGCCATCGAGCTCGTCAGTGAAGGGCAGGTGTTTCTGAGTCGGCACGTCTCGTCCCGCATCCTGAGCCGGCTGGTGCGCGGCAGCGGCGACACGGAGACATCGCCGCTCGAAAAGCTCACCGATCGCGAGCTGACTGTCTTCCGAAAAATCGGGGAGGGACACAGCGTGCGCCAGATTGCCGACCAGCTCGACCTGAACCGGAAGACGATTGAGACATACCGGCGGCGTGCGAAGGAAAAACTCGGCCACGAGACCGTGGAGGACCTGTTGCGGCACGCCGTGCAGTGGGTGGAGCAGGGAACGCGCGAGCAGACAGACACGGAATAGCCCCCGTGGCTTCGGTCTGTGCCGCGCCGACGTGCCCGTGGGGCGCCCGTAGTCCTCTTTCAAGGAGGGGGCTCCTCCACGGGGGTGCGCAGTGGATTCGGGGGCTAGGGCAGCTCACCACCCTGCCCCGTCCCGCCCCCCTCCTACAGATTCATCGCACGTCGCCCGGGTCCAGAAGTGGACGACTACACGTCGAACAGCGTGTCGAAGTACTGCTCGCCGCCGTCACAGACGATCATGACGACCGTCGCGTCCGGCTGCTCGGCGTGAATGTCCCGGGCGACGGAAAGGGCGGCCCCGGCGCTTGGCCCAACGGGCATCCCGTGGGTCTGAGCGGCCTCGCGGGCCTGTCGGAACGCCTCTTCGTCGGCCACGTCGCGCATCTCGTCGACGTGATCGAACCACATGGTGGGAAGCTCCCCCCCTTTGCCCAGCCCCTCCACGCAGGTGTCGTAGGGAACCGCGTCGGCGCCGTAAAACGAGGTAGAAATGTTGGAGTGCTCGGCATCGACCCCCACGACGGTTACGTCTCGTCCCGCGTCCGCGGCCTGTTCCTTGACGTGCCGGGCCGTGCCACTGACGAGTCCGCCCGTGCCCATCGCGCTGACGAGGTGGGTCATATCGGCGCCGGCCTGTGCCCAAATTTCGGGCCCCGTCCACTGGTAGTGGACCCCCGGATTGGACTGATTGTGATACTGGTCCACCAAAAACGCCCCGGTGTCCTCGGCGATGCGCTGAGCGACCGCCCGGTAGTGGTCGGGATGGTCCGAGTCCACGTCGGGACACGTTCGCACCTCCGCGCCGAATGCCTTCATGTAGCCGATCTTGTGCGGGCTCGTCCCTTCCGGACACGTCAGCGTGCAGGGAACCCCCAGCCGGTTCGCAACGAGGGCCACGGCGCCGGCCGTGTTGCCGGAGCTGGCCTCCACGACCCGGTCGTACTCCCCATTCTGCAGGGCCTCCGTCAGGATGCCCATGGCGATCCGGTCCTTCATCGAACGGGTCGGGTTCGCCGACTCCATCTTGCAGAGCAGTCGCCCGTCCTCCGCCCCGGGATAGGGGAGCATGGGCGTGCCGCCGATCTGGCCCAAGATGGGATCGTCGGTGGGAAATGGAGACGACGGTAGGGTGTCGGGCTGTGCGGAGCGGAGGGTCGCGTCGGTCGGCATAGAGGAGAACGAAGTGAACAGGAAAACGACGAAATGCTGCGAATTGGACCGGTCGGCCTCCTTCATGTTCGGTCCCCTCGCTGATTTCGGGAGGCATTCGCCCGGACGCGGGACAGAGGCGGGCGGAGACCCCGGTGGGGGCGAGTACGCTCTTGGAAAACTGTCCCCGAGATTCTGATGGGGCCTTGCCGTTGCCTCCCGCTCATCGAGCCCGCACGCGGACTCCCGCCAGCGCCCCCCCCCTCGCCCCGAGATTGCTGCCCAGGGCCCACGCCGGCCCTCGACCGGTCCCGGGATCCACCACGGGCGGTCGTCCCCGACCAATGAACCTCCCCCGGCCGTCGTGGTGGCGAATAAGATGAACGGTGTGTGATGCAGGTCCTTTTTTGACAATGTATCAGAAGAGGCTGTTTTCACGAATTGTCAAAACGTGGGCGGGGCGTGGCCGCCTAGAGAATGGTCGGAACGCGTGCGGCGAGGAGGGGACGTCGGTCCCCAACACGTTTCGTCAAACCGCCTGCGTGTTCGGGGGCGTGTGGAGGCGTAGGGGCGTCGTCTTCAACGTGGGACCCCGATTCGGGCACGGGCTTCTCTGATTATTGCGACTGAGGGACCGTCCGAAGGTCGATTGACGAACTGTCATGCGTGTAGGGCGGCCTTGGGAGGAGGGCTGAATTGCCCTTTCAAGCCCATTCGGAGGGCGTGTCGGAGTGTTAAGGCGAGGGGGGAGGGCGTCCGGTCCGGGCCGACGCGTCAGAACATCTTCACGTTGACGGCGTGTTGTGCAGTTCCAGCGCACCATGTTCACTGCCATCCCCCTTCCCATGTCCGTTGATGACCGACAGCGCGAAGAAAAACGCCAGCGCCGCCGCACCATCGTTGACGCCGCGGAAACCGTTCTCGACGAGAAGGGCCGTGACGCAATGACAATGGCCGACATCGCCGACGAGGCGGAGGTAAGCCGAAGTCTGCTCTACGTGTACTTCGAAAACATGGCCGACATCGTGCTCGCAGTCACGCACCGGGGCTTCCGGGCAATGCGGGAACGATTCGAGGCGGCCGCGCAGCAACACGACACGGGACGGGCCCAGATTCGAGCGGTTGGCGACGCGTACGTCCGGTTTTCCCGAGAAAAGCCGACCCTCTTCCGGCTCGTCGCCCAGTTTGAGTCCCGTGCCGCCGACCCTGACGAGTCCTCCGAGCGGGTGCGCCGGTGCCTGGCCGAGGCGGATCGGGGGCTGCAGGTCATAAGCACCGCCATCCGGGCCGGCATTGACGATGGCTCGATCCGCCAGGACCTTGACCCGCGGCAGACGGCCGTGACGCTCTGGGGGGCCACGCATGGGCTTATCCAGCTTGCTGCCAACAAGGGGAGCGGCCTCGAAAAACGATACAACCTGGATCCCGGCTCTCTCGTCAACAACGGGCTTGACTTCCTCGGCCGGGCCCTCGCCGATCAAGACGGCTCTTGACGAAGTGTAAAACAGAGCATACCCGATGCATCGTCACGTCTCTGGGGTCAATTCGATACGGGCGGAGGGAAGCACAGGGAATGATTTGAGCGCGCACGGTTGGCCGTTGTCCACACCGTCAATCAACGTCGCAACGTTTGGCGAATCGTTGATTCGGGGCCTGCGGGAGTGGTTGCCGTGGAGACAGGCACCGGGCGGGAAGCTCTGGAGGACCGGGTCTATGGTTTGAAATGACAGTGTGTCAAGAGTCGAGGAGGAGGTGGGGTTGGGTTCTGCAGTCCAGAGACGTGTACCTCGGATGGACGCATTCTACTCATCCTGACTTCGTATTCTATCCGATGCAGCACACGTTCTCGTTTCTCTCCTCGCAGGCAACGTCGATCTGTGGTGCAGTGCTTCTCTTGGGGCTCCTCGTCGGGTGCGATGCGTTTGGCCTTGACGGGCCCCCTCCGAATTCCGAGCCCCACCCCCTGCGGACGGCCGACAGCACCGTCGTGGGGCCGGGGCTTCAGATCACACTTCGGACGCCCGACACCGTCGCGCTCGGCGATTCGTTCCGGATGCAACTCCAGACCGAAAACCCCACCGGGCACCCCGTTTCTGTCATTTCTGGGAGTGCCTGCATGTACCGCTTCGGAATATACGAGGGCGACGAAACGGTGCCCGTCGAAGGAGCAGGGCGGGTCTGCGCGGCGGTTCAGACGGAGATCTCGGTGATGCCGGGCGTGCGGACGCGCCAATACGACCTTCAGGCGGCCCGCGCGTCAAGCAATGCCGCCCCGATTTCGCCCGGTGCCTACGCGGCCCGGGCTGCGCTGAGCTGGCGAATCGACGGCGCCGCCGTAAAGGATACGGTTGAAACCACGATCGTCTTCACGGACGAGTGAATGGGAGAAGGGAGGCAAGGACGTCGAGAGGCGGGCCGTGAACTCTCCCCAAAAATGGCGGGGGCCCCGCAGCATTCCAGGAGCGGATGCTGCCGGATTGCTTGCGCCCGTCGCCGGCAACGAGTACGTTTCAAACGGTATCCCTGTACCCCCTCGCCCGCGTCCCCCGAACTCAACCGTGCGGACATGATCCCTTCAATGGTTTGGACGGCCCTCGGCGCCTTCCTCGTCATCAATGCGATGCTGCTTTCGGCGTCGCTGCTGGTCTTTGCGGAGCGACGCGTCTCGGCCTTCATTCAGAACCGCCCGGGGCCGAACCGGGTGGGGCCCCTCGGCCTCCTGCAGCCGTTCGCCGACGTGCTCAAGTTCGTGCTGAAGGAGGACGTGCAGCCCGCGCAGTCCAACAAGTTTATTCACTCGATGGCGCCCGTCGTCATGGTCGTCATCGCCATGACCACCGCGTCGCTCATTCCGTTCGCCGAAGGGGTAGTCGTGGCCGACCTAAACGTGGGGGTCATCATGCTCCTGGCGCTCACCTCCATCAGCGTCTACGGCGTGACGCTGGCGGGCTGGAGCTCCAACAGCAAGTTCTCGCTGCTCGGCGGGCTGCGGTCGGCGGCGCAGATGGTGTCCTACGAGCTCTCGATGGGACTGGCGGTCATCTCTGTCGTCCTCATCGCCGGGTCGCTCAACTTTATGGAGATCGTGGAGCATCAGAGTTCGGGCGGGGCGCTGCTGGGCTGGAACGCGGTGCGCAACCCCATCGGCTGTCTCATTTTCATCGTGACCGCCTTCGCCGAAACCAACCGCGCGCCCTTCGACCTGCCGGAGGCGGAGGAGGAGCTGGTGGCCGGCTACCACACCGAGTACAGCGGGATGAAGTTCGGCATGTTCTTTCTTGCCGAGTACGTGAACTGGTTCATCGCCTCCTTCTTCATCGTGACGCTCTTCTTCGGGGGCTACCTGGTGCCGCTTGAGCCGCAGCTGATTGCCCTCTTTCCGGCGCTGGAGGGCTCGACCCTGCTCGCCCTGCTCCAGTTCGTGAGCCTGATGCTGAAGGTCAGCTTCTTCTCCTTCGTCTTCATCTGGGTGCGGTGGACGTTCCCCCGCTTCAAGTACAACCAGCTCATGAAGGTGGGCTGGAAGTACCTGCTGCCCATTGCCCTCGCGAACGCCATTCTGATCGCCCTCGGCGTCGTCCTCTTCGGGGCGGTCGGGCTGTAGCGCTTTGGGGGGTGGGGGTTGGGCGTTTTGCGTTGGAAGGTTGAACGCTTGGGCCGAGGCCGGTGGGGCTGTCGCCGCTCCGTCCTCCCCAAGCCCGTTCTCTCTTTCTCCCGCTCCTTTACACTCCCGCCCTTCCACGCCCTCATCACCCGCGCTCTTTGGCGGTCGTTTCGTCCCACTCATAGCCCGAGGTCAGTGACTCGTACTGCGGGTCCCGCTCGGCGGCCTCGTCGTGCGGCAGGCTGCCCCGGTGGGAGCGCAGGTACGTGAAGGGAGTGTGGTGGAGAAAGTTGGAGACACGCCCGGTATAGACGTCGGCGTAGCGCTCCACCTGCCGGGCGAAGAGGCTCTTGTCCTTGCCGGTGCGCATGAGGGGCCCCCAGTTCTCGTTCACGAGCTGGCTGGAGGCCTTGGCGAGGGGGGCGATGTCCTCGTCGAGGGCGGTGAGGCGCGTGCGGAGGGCCGACATCTCCTGTTCGAGGGCCTCGATCTCGTGGCCGTCCGTCTCGCCGTAGTTCTCGTCCAGGCGCTGACGCTGCAGGCGCTTGGCCGAGAACTCCGCCTCCAGCTGCTCCTTCTGCTCCATCAGCCGCGAGAGGTGGGCCTGCCGGTCGGCGAACGACCGGAATGCCTCGATCTCCTGCTCCAGCTCCCGCACCACGAGGGCCGTGCGCCACCGCAGCACCTTCTTCGAGACGTTGACGTCCACGAACAGGTGGTCGCCCACGTACAGGATCTCCTCCCCCCGCAGCCCGAGCGTCCGTTCCACGAGGGGGGCGTTGCCGCCCACATACACGCTGTCCTCCTCCAGCGGGCCGTTTTTGTGCTCCCGCAACAGGCCGTCGTCGCGCTCGATGCGGAAGGCCGGCATGTCGACCGAAAAGAAGTCCGGCTTCCGCGCCCCCACGATGGAGAGGTCGAAGAGGTCCCGCCACGTCATGTCGTCGGGGAGGAAGCCGTTGAAGGCGTACGCCAGCATGGGCTGGGCGTAGCTCCACTCGGAGTTGGTAATCAGCAGCAGCTTCTTCCCGGCGCGCTTCTGATCAAGAAGGGTGAGGGGCATCTGCGGGTCGAGGTCCACGAACCGCTCTGGGTGCTGGACGATGGCCTCCTTGAGCCGCCCCTCCATGTGGGCCTCGTCGAGCGTATGCTGTACGCGCTCCCAGAGATCGGTGTAGCCCATGGAGCCCTCCAGCGCGTCGGCGTCGAGCAGGTCCACCAACTGCATGTACATGCAGGCCGACGAGATGGAGAAAAGCGTGTTGAGGAAGTGCCAGCGGTCCTCCCCGAGGTCTACGAGCGTGCGCTGATACTCGTCGCGTTGTCGCTCGTAGCCGAGGGGGGTGGTGCCGTGGAAGGCTCGCTTGACGTACCCGAAGCGGTTGGCCTTTACCACGTTGCCGCGCTCAACGTCGATCACGAGGCCGCGAATGGCCAGCTCCGGGTCAAACTGCAGATCGTCCACCGGCCAGCCCTTCGCCTGGAGGCCCTCCCGGATGAACGTGTAGGCGCGCTTTTCCCACTTGCGCATGTGGTAGTGGATGAGCGTGTAGTCCATGTCGTACCCGATGGCCTGAATGCCCCGCAGGTTGAGGGTACGGTTGCAGAAGAGGCCCCGGGAGGAATCGGTGGCGTCCATGAAACGAAGCGGGTCGGAGAAAAGCGCGGCGGAGGAGTGAGTGTATACTCGGACCCCCTACAAACGCGGGGGCCGCCGGATTGCTTCGTTACGAAACGATCAGGCAAACAGAGGGATGCGGAGCGCTCTCGGTTGACGGAGTGTCAAGGCGCTGTGTGCCGGCCTGAGCAAATCTACATCGGGGCATCGGCCCCCTGCCCGGATTGGGCACGCACCATGGCCACGCGGGTACGATCCTCTAGCCCCAGGGCTCGCCCCTGCCCCTGTGCTCTCACGTTCATTTGATCCGCCCCCATGCACCGTTTCTCCGTGTACCTCATTGCCCTGCTCTTTGCCGCGGCGGGCACGGCGCACTTCGTACGGCCGTCGGCCTTTGCGCGCATCGTCCCGCCGTACCTGCCGGCCCCCTACGCGCTGGTGTACGTGAGCGGGGCCGCTGAGCTGCTGGGCGCCCTGGGTGTGCTGGTGCCCGGCCTACGCAGGTATGCCGGGTGGGGCCTCATCCTGCTCGCGTTGGCGGTCTTCCCCGCCAACGTGCACATGGCGCTCCACCCGGCCGACTTCGAAGGCATCCCGGCGTGGGCGCTCTACCTGCGCCTGCCGCTCCAGGTCGCCCTCGTCGGCTGGATCTACTGGGCCCTTGGGCTCCGAATAAGGACGTGACGGGCCGATCGGGGCACCTGGAAGCGTCGACGCGACTACCCCTGCTGGTCGGTCGGCATCACGAGGAGCTCCTCCACGTCCACGTGCTCGGGGGCCGTGAGGGCGTAGTGGATCGTGTCCGCGATGTCCGCGGACTCCATCATCTGCATCTCGTCCTGCATGTCGCCCATTCCCGCCAGGATGTCCTCGTCGGTGATGGTGTTGGGCAGCTCCGTGTCCACGGCGCCGGGCTCAATGGAGGTGACCCGGATGTTGTGGGAGGGCGCCAGCTCGTTGCGCATCCGCTCCGAGAGGGCGCGGACGAAGAACTTGGTGCCCGAATACACGGCGCTGCCGGGAAAGGTGCGGCGCCCGGCCACGGAAGAAATGTTGACGATGTGTCCCTGCTCCTGCTCCATCATCGCGGGCAGCACGGCCCCCACGGCGTGGAGTACCCCCTTCACGTTCACGTCCACCATCTGCTCCCACTCGCCCTCGTGGAGGTTTTCCATGAGGGAGAGCGGCATGATGCCGGCGTTGTTGACCAGAATGTCGATGCTCCCAAACGCGTCGAGGGTGGCGTCGGCGAGGGCCTGCACCTGGTCCCGGTCGGTCACGTCGGTGGGGCAGACGATGGCGGTGCCGCCCTCGGCGTCGATGTCGTCGCGGAGGGCGTTGAGGCGCTCCTCGCGACGGGCGGCGAGCGCCACGGACACGCCGTCCTGAGCAAGACGGTGCGCGGTGGCTTCGCCAATGCCGCTTGAGGCACCGGTGACGATGGCGGATGTTCCCGTGAGGTCGGTCATGGAGGGAGTCGGTACGAGTCGTGATTGGAAACGCGTCGGGCCTGTCCCGAAGGAGAAACCAGAGACAGGAATTTCAGTGGTGAGTAGCGCGTCCCCAGGGCGCCACTTGCCGGGGCCGGAGGGGCACTACGCCGTCGCCGGTGAGGTCGAGACGACCGCGTCCGGCTCGTCGCTGACGTACAGCACGAGAATGATGGTGAAGGCGTACTTGGCGAAGATGTCGAGCCCGCTGTAGGCCCACGAGGTCGCGCCCACTTCGAGGAGGGCGAGGCCCTCATTCCCGAGGGCCCAGACGACCGGGTACCCGATCCACAAGACGATGGTCATCCACTGCAGCGTGGAGAAGATGTCGGCGGTCCCTGCCTCGTCGGCCTCGGCGGGCCACTCGACGAGCAGGTAGTACAGAACCCCGACGAAAAACGCGGTACTGAGGGCGTACCAGAGCCAGCGCATGGCGTGGCTGCTCGTGGTGAGCGCGGCGGCCAGGCCCGTCAGGCACATGAACACGTCGAGGACAATGGCCGAGAAAATCTTATCGGTGGTGCTGCGGGCCAGCAGGCCTAGTGCCAGCAGAATGAACGGCGTCGAGAAGGCCCAGGTCAGGTACCGTCCCCACAGGGAGAGGACTTCCTGGCCGGCGAGGGGATGGCCCTCGGGCATGACCAGGGGATCGATGGTGAGGCCCGAGGCCAGTCCCATGTAGCTGGAGATGGACACCACCGAGATCATCAGGGTCGACATCGTGATCAGCTTCGCCCTGGAGTCGTGGATGCTCCGTGACATCACCGCGATCACGATGATGGTGAGCCCGGCAAGCGCAATGTTGACGTAGATGGAGGAGGCGAGAGCAGCGTTATCCAGAACTGCTTCAAACATTCAGGGAGAGATCTGTTGGGAAGGGGGCCGGCGAAGAGACGCGTGCGAGCCAGAAGACGCTGACGATAACCCAACGGGGGGCGTGGGGGACGGTTCTACCGAGGTGCAGGGGCACTCGGGGCCGAACAGCCCCGCATCGCCGAACGCCTACGCGGAGGGGGCCGCCGCGGCCTCCTCCCGTTCCTCCTTCTCCTCCTGCTTCAGCTGCTGATTCAGCTCGTACATCTCGCGGCGCCCCGAGTAGTAGCTCCCGTCGTAGCGGGCGAGCACCCGGTCGCTCGGGGGCGTGCCGAAGGCGATGCCCACGAAGATGCCGATGATGGAAAGGGCGAGTCCGATCACGCCGTAGGCCAGGCCCGAGTTGGTGAGCCACGTTGGCAGCCAGCCCAGCATCTCGTACTTGCCGAGGAAGAAGAACAGGAAGATGCCGACGGTGCCGAAGATGATGGCCAGGTAGGCCGAGAGCGTCGTCGGCTTCTTGGAAAACGCGCTAAACGTGGCGACGGCCGTCGTCGCCGAGATGAGCGCACTCGACAGGAAGTACATGTCGAACAGACCCGGAAACTCGAACGCCCACAGGAGCGAGATGCCGATGAAGCCGGCCGTCACGGCGCGGCCGGTGTTCAGTCGAGCCTGTCCGCTCACGTCGTATCGCTCGAATACGAGCGGCTCCAGCACGTCCTTCGTCAGGTTCATGGCACAGACGTTCACGTACGTGTCGACCGACGAGAGCGCCATCCCCATGAGCGCCACGATGAGCGCCCCGGCGACGATCGGGTTGCTGAACAGCTCCGTGATCATCGACGAGAAGATGAAGTAGCCGAAGCTGCCGACCTCGCTCGGAATCTCGCCGCCGACGGGCGGAAAGACGACCAGCGCCGCCACGGCGATGAGGGTGGGCATGAGGACCACGATGATGACGTTGAACGTGACGTTCCACCACATGCCCTTCTGGGCCTCCGTCTCGGTGGAGGTCGCCATCACGCGCTGCCATGCGCCCTGCAGGGTGATGAAGCCGGGCGTGTAGATAAGGAGCGATGCAAACATGTAGGAGTAGCCCGGCGAGTCCCAGTCCCAGAAGTGATCGGCGTAGACGGGCGGCGTCTCGTTGATCTGAGCGACGATCTGTCCGAAGCCGCCCGAGAGGGCTGCGGCCTCCATGATGCCGAACACCGAGAGGGCCACGAGCATGATCGCCGCGCAGACGAACTGGATCAGGTCCGTGCGCAGGACGGAGCGGAAGCCGCCCATGGTCACGTAGATGCCGAACGTGATGCTCACGATAATGGCCATCGTCACGATGCCGACCTCCAGCGGCTTTGACAGCACGGCGCTCAGCACGTAGATTTCGGCGGCCAGCCACGTGAGGTACGCAAAGCTCTGCACGGGCCCCAGGAGCGTCTGCGTCATGCGGTTGAAGCGGAAGCGGAGGATCTCGGGGATCGAGACGCCCGGAAACCGCCGGAACAGCTTGGGCACGAACAGGAGCCCGACGGTGCACAGGAGCCAGGGAATCGTGAAGATCCAGATGGCCCCGAGGCCGTAGGCGTACCAGAGGTACATCTGCCACGTCATCCAGCCGAGCAAAAGCCAGCCGGCCGCCAGGGAGGCCGCCGTCCACCAGCCCGGCACCGTCCCTTCGCCGATCCAGAAATCGAAGGCCCGTTCCCCCCGGTCGTCCACCGTCCGGAGGCCAATAAACTGGTAGGCGCCGATGGCGACCATGCTTGCCAAGAACGCCCCCGCGAAGACCCAGTAAATCGCTAGTTCACTCATCCCTTGAGAATCGGTGTGGTGGAAGAGAGCCCGTGCCGCACGACTGCTCGCGGTCCGGCATGCACGGTCCGACGGCGCTTGTGGTGCCTTTGTGCCCGCAAGACCACGACCAAACGTATAGGTTCGTTCGACGAGTCGCCACCGTTTTGGGCGATCTGCCGTCCATATTCCGGATTGTTACAGACCCTCATACAGGTGTGAATATGAAGTGAGGGAATGGGGGCTCAGCACAGAGGAATGCCGTGTGGCGTTGTGGGGAGGCACAACGTTCTCCTGTGGGCAACCGCTCTGCCCCGACGTTTTCGGTGCGCCCGACGCCCCGGCTCGTTGACCCGAACCGTTCCAGTCGATACGTTGGGGGCACACGCACTGCCCACAGATCAATGCTTCGACCGCTATGCCCACCGTAGCCATCACTGGGGCCGCCGGCGTCATCGGCTCCGTGACCGCCGAGGTCTTCGACGACGCGGGCTGGGACCTTGCCCTCATCGACATCGGGGGCGAGAACCGTGCCACCCTGGAGGCCTCCTTTCCCGACGCGCAGGTCTTTGACGTCGACCTGACCGACGCGGACGCCACCATGGAGACGTTCGCGGATGTCTGGGAGGAGCAGGGGGCGCTCGACGCCGTCCTCGGCATTGCGGGCGGTTTTGCGATGCAGCAGGCCGTCGAGTCGACGGCCGACGACTACGCCCGCATGATGGAGCTTAACTTCCGCACCCTCTTCAACACGGCCCGTGCGGCGGTGCCCTTCCTCACGCGGGCGGACAGTAGCTTTCTGCTCGGCGTGTCCGCACCGGCGGCACTAGAGGGCCAGGCCGAGGCCGGCCTCTATGGGGCGTCGAAGGCCGCCGTGGCGTCTTACGTCAAGTCCCTGGGGCTCGAAGAACAGGGCGCGGGCCTGCGCACGACGGTCCTCTACCCGATGGGCGTCGTCGACACGCCGGACAACCGCGCGGCGATGCCGGACGCCGACCCGTCCACCTGGGTTGACCCGCGCGAACTGGCCGACGCGATGCTCTACGCCGCCACTCGCAGCCCGCGCGGCCACGTGCCGGAGCTGAAGGTCCGCGCGATGTCGTAGTGCCTCCCGTGACGGTCATCCTCCTTTTCGGTGAACCCGGCGGCGCCGGCCTCGTCGGCGGGACTCCTCCAGGGACGTAGTGTTTGAATGGACTGGATCGTTTTGCTGCCGCCCGTCGTGGCGATTGGACTTGCGATGTGGACCCGGCAGATCTACCTGTCGCTCTTTGCCGGGCTCTGGCTGGGTACCACCATCCTGGCGGGGGGCAATCCGGTGCTCGGCCTCCGCGAGCTGGCCGACCAGATCGTGACGGTCTTCACGACCGAGAGCAACGCCCGCATCCTCGTGTTCTGTCTGCTGGTGGGCGGGCTCGTGGCGCTGGTCCAGGCCTCGGGCGGGGTGCAGGGCTTTATCAAGTGGGCGCGGGCCCGCGGCTGGGGGGAGAGCCGGCGCGGGGCCGAGCTATTGGCGTGGGGCATCGGGGTGGTTCTCTTCGTCGAGTCGAACATTTCATCCCTGACCGTTGGGGCGGTGAGCCGCCCGCTGTTCGACCGCCTCAGCCTGCCCCGCGAGAAGCTGGCCTACTACTGCGACGCCACCTGCGCGCCCGTCTGCATGTCGGTCCCGCTCAACGGGTGGGGCGCCTTCGTCCTGGGCCTGGTCGGGGCCCAAGAGCTGTCGCAGAACGCCGTGGCCGTGCTGGCCGAGGCGGTGCTCTTCAATTTCTTCGCCCTGTTCGCAATCGGCTTCTCGCTCGTGCTGGCGCTGACGGGCTGGGGCTTCGGGGCCATGCGACGAGCGGAGAAGCGGGCGGCGGACACCGGGCAGGTCCTGCGCCCCGACGCCCAGCCGATGATTGAGGACGATGTGGCCCGCATCGAGCCGCCCGACCATGTGGCGCCGCAGGCACGCAACCTGCTGCTTCCCGTCGCCGTCATGGTCGCGATGATCTTCGTCGGGCTGTACGTCACCGGCGGGGGCAATCTCATGGAGGGAAGCGGCTCGACGGCCGTGCTGTGGGCTGTGGGGACGGCCTTGGGGGCGGCGCTGCTGCTCTACGCCATCCCGCGTCCGCTCCGAGAGGGGCGCGCCACCCTGACGCTGGGCACGTCGATGGACTGGGTCGTGAAGGGCGCGTCCGGCCTCGTGCCCGTCACGCTGCTGCTTGTGCTCGCGTTCGCGCTCGGGCAGGTCTCCCAGGCGCTCGAGATGGGCGACTACGTGGTGCAGCTCGTCGGCGAGCAGGGCCCGGCCTGGTGGATGCCCGTGCTCGTGTTTGCGGTGACGAGCTTCGTGGCGTTCACGCTCGGGTCGTCGTGGACCGCCTTTGCCATTCTCATCCCCGTGGTGATGCCGCTGGCGGTCGAGGTGGCGCTCCCGTCCTCCCTCATGCTGGGGGCTGTGCTGTCCGGGGGCATCTTCGGGGACCACACCTCGCCGCTCTCCGACACCTCCATCATCTCGTCGATGGCGGCGGCGTCCGACCACGTGGACCACGTCAACACGCAGATGCCCTACGCGCTCGTGCAGGCCGGGCTGGCCGCCGTCGCGTTCGTGGTGGCGGGCCTGCTCGCCGGATGATTCCCGCGGCGACGACGCCTCGCTCACGCCCGATGGCGATCCGCCGCGATCGTGCGGAGGGCCTCCGTCGCCGTCGTGGGCAGGCCGAGGCGGGCCGCGTCGTCCGTGAGCCGGGTCGGGGAGCGGTGGCCGCCGACGTATCCGTTTGCGAGGGCCGCGGCGGGCGAATCGGCAAAGGCCCGATCCGCCGGGTACACGGCCCGAAGCGGGTCGGCGACCGCGGAGTGGCGGCGGAGCTTGTGCTTCTGGTGGTAGGGCTCGGCGCGGGTGAAGGGGGCGTCCGCAATGATTTCGGTACTGAGCGCCCCGTCGTGGGCGGCAGCGACATCGGATCTCGACGCACGGGCCTGTTCGGCCTGTTCGGGCGTGGCCGGGAAGAGGGCTGACTGGTACTGCCGCTTGAGCGGCGCCCGCGTGGGGTCGTGGGCGGTCCAGAAGAGGGCCAGCAGGTCGGCGTACGAAATCTGATCCGGGTCGTACGCCACGCGGACGGTCTCGATGTGGTCGCCAATGTCCTCGTAGGTGGGGGCGGGCGTCCCGCCGCCGGCGTATCCCACCGTGGTGCGCACCACTCCCTCCTGGGCGCCGAAGAGGGCGTCCGGGCCCCAGAAGCACCACAGCCCGAAGGCGGCGTGGGACAGGTCGGCCGGGGCACGGCGGTCCATGGGCGGCATGTCCATCGAGGCGTCGGCGGGGGGCGTCGAGGAAGAGGGCATAGGGAGGAAGGAGGCATGGAAGGGTGGACACGAAAAGTCCCGGGTGGCCCCGGTGAGCGTTCGGCGGGTCCACGGAGGGGACAAAAAACAAAAAGAAGCCTCGACGCTACGTGGATCGTCCCGCCTGTACGAAGGCGTTCCAGCTTCCGTGCCGTCGGGCCGCCGCACGGAGCGTCGAGAGGGCGTCGGCGGGAAGTCCGAGTCGGTCTTGGTCGTCGGCGAGGCGGGAGGGATGGCGGTGGCCGCCGAGGTAGCCGGTGGCGAGCGTGGCCGCGGGGGACCGGGCCAGCGCTCGTGCGTCCGGGAGCCGGGCCTGGAGGGCGGCCGTCACGTCGTCGTGGCGCCGGAGCAGGTGCTTCTGGTGTCGGAGCGCGGCGGCGCAAAAGTTGCCGTCGCCAACGATCTCAACACGCTCGGCCCGCTCGTCCTGCGCGACGGCGTCGGCCCACGCGGCCCGCGCCTGTTCCGCCTGCTCTGCGTTCTGGGGCACGAGCAGGGGCTGGTACCGGCGCTTGGCGGGCGTCAGGGTCGGATCGAACAGGGACCAGAAGCGATCCAGGAGGGCGGTGTAGCGGAGCCGGGCCGGGGCGTACTCGACCCGTACCGCCTCGGCGTGGTCCCCAAGCGTGGCGTACGCGGGATCGGGAGCCTGTCCGCCGGCATAGCCGACTGTGGTGCGGACCACGCCGTCCAGCGCCCCAAAGGCTGCCTCCACGTTCCAGAAACACCCGAGGGCCACGACGGCGGCCTCGAGGTCGGTCGGAGCGGTCTGGTCCATTGGGGGCGGCTGCATCGCTGCGTCGGTCGGGGGCGCCATCGGGGCGGCGGGGTGCTCGTCGAACGTGCGGACGGGGACGTTGATTGCGCAGTCCGGTCGGGTGGGCTCCGGCCCGGAGGAACGGGGCGTCGCCCCAACAAAAAACGCCGACCGTCCCCCGAGGGGGGAGGCCGGCGCACTCGGTCGGCGGCGATTCATCGCCGCCGTCTTGGTGGGGGCGTCAAGCAGTTTCCGACATGCAGTTTCCGACATGAAGGGCCAGACCCTACGTCTGGAATGGCTCGTCGACTTCCGTATCGGCAATGTGGTTTACGTAGTTGCTGATCGTCTTGATGCCGGCGAGCGCAACAATCTCGTAGAGTTCCGGCCGCTCCAGGCCGAGGTCCGCAAACTCCGCCTCGTCGACGTCGGAGAGCCAGCCGCGCTTGCCGAAAATGCGGCGCGTGGCCCGCACGAGGCTTTTCAGGCGATCGTCGGACGGAAGACCGCCTTCGTTAATCGTCTCGACGGTCTCGGCGTCGAGCCCGGCCTGTTGTCCGGCGACGGCGTGAGCCTTCGTGCAGTAGTGGCAGTCGTTGTAGCTGGAGACGGCGAGAATAACGGCCTGCTGCTCGGCCGCGGAGAGCACGCCGCCCTCCTCCACGAGCGCCTGCGATGTGAGGTAGGCGTCCGCGACGGCAGGGTTCTCATCCGTAATTTCCGTGATGAGGTTGGGCACGAAGCCGAGGGCCTGCTCGGCCTTCTCGTGTACCTGCTCGGCAGCGGTCTCTTCAGCGGTGGTCGTAGCCATAACGAGGTCGAAGGAATGAATGCGTGGGGGTGAGTGAGGATTAGGGCTGTCCTGCCAATTTACTTACCAATAGGTAAGCACATACAGAACAGCAGGGAGTTCCTTCTGCTGTCTCTCTGTGGAAGAGCTGCCGGCTACGTTACAATCGAGTCAATGAGGCGGCGAAGCGTGTCGGTGTACGTCTCCGGATCCCGATGTGGCGTCGTGAGCATGGCGCCTTCGACCGCGGCCAGGAGCACCCGGGCGGTGTCCCGCGGAGAGGGGCAGCCCTGCAGGCCCGCACCCCCGGACGAGTCGGCCCCGATGATCGTGGTGAGCCAGTCCTCCTGCTCGGCGAAAAACCGCTGGGTCTCCCGTTGCACCTTGTCCGGGAGCGTTTCCGCGTCGGCCGCGAGGATTCCACAGAGGCAGAGCCCACCGTCCTCCAGAATCCCCGAAAAGAGCTCGACGTACTGCACGAGCCGTTCGCGGAGGGTCTCGTGCTGGTCTACGAGGGCCGCCCGTGTCTGGCTGCTCTGCCGCCGGTACCGGCGCACCAGTGCCTGCCCGAGGTCGGCCTTGGCAGGAAAGTGGTAGTGAATGGCCGTCGTGGTGAGGTCCAGCTCGTCGGCGAGGTCCCCGTAGCTGACGGCGTTGTAGCCGCGCCGCTGAATGTGGGCCTCGGCCACGTCCAGGATCTGATTGGCCGTGGTATCGGATTCTGTAGGCGAGCCGGACGAGGTCTGCATGCCGACCATGGTCTTGATGTACCAGTCAGTAAGTCCCACGGCAGTGGACGTGCAGTGGTGGGCACGGTTCCAACGATTGGGGGGACTGAGACCGTCCGCAGGGCGTCGGAGGAGCGTGTGCCTCCCAAACAGATGCTGTGGTGAATGTCAAGCATATCAGGTTCCTGGATGCAGCGACGGGTCGAAGGGACGACCGGACTTCAGCACGCCATAGCAGATGTGCAAAAGCTTCCGCATCGCGGCCCCAATGACGACCATCTTCTTCTTTCCCCGCTTCTTGAGACGTTCTCCGAATGCCTTCACTGCTGAGTTGAACCGAAGGGCCGTCATCGCCGGAAAGTACATCGCTCGGCGCAGCCGTCCGTTGCCAACCTTCGACATCTGTGGACTGCCGCGGACGGAGGTGCCGGACTTTCGGTGACGGGGCACAAGGCCTGCGTAAGCAGCCGCCTGGCGCGCGCTTTCGAAACGCTCGGGAGATCCGAGTTCACCTGCGACGATCGCAGCAGTTTGAAGCCCAACCCCTGGAATCGTCTCCAACAGCGAGCACTGTCGCTCCAGCTTCGGATTTTCCTCGACATGCTCTTCGATTTCTTCCTCTAAATCTTCGATCTGGCGTTCGATCTCTTCAAGGAGGCCGCGGTGCGCACGGCGAACCGCCTCATCCTCTGCCTCATCCAACCGGTTTTGCGTCCGTGTTTTCTCCTTCTTCAGGGCCTGCCGGGCTCGCGTGAGTTCTTGAAGCCGGCTCTCCGCTGCTGTAGGCGGCTCCCACGGCCGAGGGGTTTCCCGCCAGCCGAAGCGTGCAATTAGGGCCGCATCGGCAGAATCAGTCTTCGTACGTTGCAGCTGGCTCGAAGCGTATCCCTTGATCCGCCTCGGATTGACGACGCTAACTCGGTAATCTTCCTCGTAGAGACGCTGGGCAATGACCTTTTCGAAGTCGCCGCTAGCCTCCATACATACGCTAGTTTCTTCAGGCCCCGCTCCACGGCCTGAAAGCCAGCGCAAAAGCTCATCGTGACCATCTGAATCGTTCGCCACCGTTGCTCTTGCGATGGCTCCTTCCTCGCCGCGCAAGGCGACCTCCAAAGCCTCCTTGCCGACATCGATTCCCAGAGAAAACGCCAAGTTGCTCGAACTGCTCGGTGCCTCTTCCATGCTGGTAAATGCAGGATCTATGTCCTAAGTAGGCTCGATGCCCTATGATGCTGTTCGGAGTCGAACGCACCGAAATGGGAAGCAGGACCTGATTCTGTTTGACGGGCTCACCGATGCTCGAAGCATCGGGGCCAAAGCTTCTCACCAGGGGTCCCGCCTCCCGTCCGAGCGTCCTCGGATTTCTCCCGACTATTCCGGGAAGGTGCCCCTCTCACGAGGGAAAATCAACATACCAGCTTCTCAATGTGTCGCCCACTCAAAGAGACACGTGGAGGACTGCCTTCCGGGCGTCAGGATGTAAGGCCTGTCAGGGCCCGTGCTCCCTCAGTTGACCTCGAAACGGTCAGTGAGCTGCCCGCACCATTGGAGGTACAAGACGCTCAGGACAACCGGAAGAATCGGGGCCGAAAAGACGATCCAGGCGAGCAGGGTCGAAAAATCCCACTGGGCCACCCGAGAAAAGACCGGCATCATACACAGAAAGTAGACAAAGCCGACCAGGACGACGGCGTAGTTCAGCCGGATCCTCAGGGTATCGGAGAGGCCGGTTGAGAACAGATACAATGGGTACCGCTCGGCAACAACGGTGCCGCCCATAAGCACTGCGAGGCCGACCATGGCGAGGAGGAGGGCAGTTCTCCCGGACCACTTCGTCGCAGACTCCGGGGCGGAGGAACGGTCGGAGGCGTCGGGGAACGGATCCTCGGGGCGTACAATTTCGTCGTTCTTAGCGATCACGACGCACTGCTCCGCAAACTCTCGGCAGTTGGAGAGGGCAGTGGCTCGGGCGTTCTGGAGAGACGGCTGTCCGTGGGCGCTTCCCCATCCGCCACGACCCAGGGCAAAGGCGCGATTCGGCGCCTGCTGGGTGTACGCGTCGAAGTCGGAGCGGATCGTTTCGGGAAGATACGCGGGGACGTCCTGACCGAAGAGGGAGAGCGGTCCCCCGCAGACCATCACGAGGAGTGTGACGACGAAAGGTCCCGAACGGCCCTTCATGATCGGTGCTCCGTCTGGTTGGATGCCCGTGTGTCTGATGGATGGCCCGGAAATGTGCCTGTAGACACGACGAGATACGACTGGGGATCCCTCAGTCATCGATGCTCCGGGTTGGGGTGATCGAAGCGGCAGCCGGCCTCCCACTCCGAGCGCTGGTTGCCGTGGGCGGGGACGCCCCCAGCCTCGTGGAGCCGGAGGGCGGTGTGCATCAGGTTCCACGTCATGAACGTGGTGTTGCGCTGGGTAAAGTCGTTGTCGACGCCCACGCGGGAGCCGTCCTCCCGCTTATCGCCGTAGCTGGGGCCGGGGCCGGCCGGGCCGATCCAGCCGGCGTCGGCCTGCGGCGGAATCGTGTAGCCGAGGTGCTGGAGGGCGTAGAGGATGCCCATCGCGCACTGCTTAATCCCGTCCTCGTTGCCGGTAATGAGGCAGCCGGCGGCGCGGCCGTAGTAGGCGTACTGGCCGTCCTCGTTGAGGTCGCCGCTGTTGCCGTAGAGCCGCTCGATCACGCGCTGGCAGACGGAGGATTTCTCGCCAAGCCAGATGGGGGAGCCCAGCACCAGAATGTTGGCGCCCAGGACCTTCTGGTAGAGGGCCGGCCAGTCGTCGGCATCGGCGCCGTGCTCGGTCATGTCGCCGTAGACCCCGGGTGCGAGGTCGAGGTCGACGGGCCGCACGATGTCGACGTCCACGTCGTTTTCCCGCATGATGGCGGCGGACGTGTCCATGAGGGTCCGCGTGTGGGACGACTGGGGTGAGGGCTTGAGCGTACAGTTGATAAAGAGGGCGCTGAGGGCCGAAAAATCGGTGTCGGAGTCGTCGCAGAGGGCCTGCTGTGTGTCGTTGAGGGACATTTTGCGTTGAGGGTTGGGTGTTGAGGGTTGAGCGTCGGGAGGTGGGGGGCGTATCAGGTCGAGGTGAGGGATTCGAGGTGGAGGGTGGCATTGTCTGAAGTCGAGAAGACGGAGCCGTTGGGCACCTCGGTCCAGTCCTCATCGGTGATGCGCTCGGAGGCGACGGCGGTGGCGTGGTAGTCGGCGTCGGCGGGGGGACTGGCGTGGTCGTCGCCGCAGAGCGGGCAGGCCCGGACGGCAGGCCGGTCGAGCGTCCAGAGGGTGCGGTTGAGGCGGGAGCCGGCCAGGGTGGTGCCGTCGGTCCACAGCAGGTTCAGGGCGAGGATGTGCTCCAGCTCGTCGTGGGAGAGGGCCTGCGTGTCGGCGTCGGTCGGAGCGGGCTCCGCGTCGGGGGCCTCCGCCGCCACCCACGACTGGACCTGCTGGAGGGCCGCCCGGGTCACCGCGTGCAGCGGGGCGTCGGGCGCCTCGTCGCGCAGCTGGAGCAGAAGCGCGAGCACGTGCTCGCTGTCGGTCGTGCCCCGAACGTAGCGGGCCCGCTCGTCGGAGAGTGTGTCGAGCAGGTGGGGCCGCACGGCGTCGAAGGCGGGAATGTGCCCGTTGTGGATGAGGAGCGCGGGGCCGTGCCGGAACGGGTGGGTGTTGGCGTGCGACGGGCCGCCGACTGTGGCCCGCCGGACGTGGGCCAGCACGGTGGTGCCCTCAGTTTGGAGGGCCTTTTCTCGGTACGACTCGCTTTCCGAAGCGGGCTTCACCTGTCGGAAGCACGACGTGGTGCCGTCGGTGACCTGCCCCATCCCCCAGCCGTGCGGGTTGGAGAGGCCACGGGCGTCCTCGCGGCTCTGTTGGATCATCGCGTTCTGGGCGTCGAGCAGCTCGCAGGCGGAGCGGGTCGGGTGGGTGGCCTGAAGGCCGTAGAGTCGGCACATGTGGGTGGGGAGCGAGTCCAGAGTAGAGCTCGGCGAAGCGCCCCTACGTAGGGCGGTTGGAGGAGCGTGTTACACGGCCCCGAACTGACTCTCAAAACGGTCCCCGAAGCGGACGCGCGCCATGGGCTGTCAAGAGGGGGCGGGCAGGGTTAGTAGTTGTAGCCGGCCGCCTCCTCCTCGGTCGCCTCCACGCCGAGGCCGTTGGTGATGCGGTTCACGAAGTTGAAGTAGGAGGTCACGAGCACGATGTCGAGCACGGCACGGTCCGACCAGCCGGCGTCGCGCAGGGCATGCACGTCCGCCTCGGCCATGGCGCCGGGGGCGGCCGTCAGCTTCTCGGCCACGGCGCACGCCGTGCGGAGCCGATCGTCGAGGGCGTCGAGCTTGGTGTAGTCGTCGGCCAACTGGTGTACGCGATCCTCGTCCTGCCAGTAGGCCTGGAGCGCCTCGGCGTGGTGGCGGACGCAGTAGTCGCACTCGTTGGCGGCGGAGACGACGACGGCAATCGCCTCGCGGTCGGCCCGGCTCAGGGGGGAGGCCCCAAACAGGACGGCGTCGTAGAGGTCGAGGTGCTCCTTCAGCGCCGCGGGGTTTTGGCTGTGCACCGTCAAAACGTTGGAGACCTTGCCCCGCTGTTCGGCGATCGTGTCGTAGAGCTCTTTGAGGTCGCCGGTGGCGTCGTCGGGGTCGATGACGTCGATCCAGGCCATATGAGGCTGTGTGTGGGGCGATGAGTGGGCGCGCGGGTCTCTGTGTGCCGGCTACGGCTCTGCAGTTACGGCGCCCCGTGCCGGGGCGCCGGGCGGGAGGAGCGAGGCCTATCCCTCCCCCAGGGCCCCAGTCGACACCTGAAGGTCAGCCAGCCGGTCGCGCAGGTGGTTTTCTACGATCAGCGAGCCGATGTTGAGCGCCGAGGTGGCGGCGGGCGAGGCCGCGTTGATGACGTTCACGACCCGGTCGGTCTCGCGGATGAGGAAGTCGTCGACCAGGGTGCCGTCGCGCCGGAGGGCCTGGGCCCGCACCCCGGCCCACGGCTTCGTGAAATCGTCCAGTTGCACCTCGGGGATCAGCTGGCGGGCGGCCCGCAGGTAGACCCGCTTGCTCATCGACTGGAGCAGCTCGCGGAGGCCCTTTTGCCAGTGGCGGACAGACAGTTTCTGGACGCCCGGATACGTGAGAATTTCCAGGAGCTCCCCCCAGTCAATGTTTGTGAGGCCGTACCCTTCGCGGGCAAATGCGAGGACGGCGGTCGGCCCGCACTCCACGCGCCCGTCCACCGTCGGGGTAAAGTGGACCCCCAGGAAGGGGAAGGCCGGGTCGGGCACCGGATAGACGAGGCGCTCGCAGAGGGACCGCCGCTCCGGCACGAGCTCGTAGTACTCGCCGCGAAACGGCACGATCTTCGTGTTCAGGTCCTGGCCGCTCATCTCGGCGATGCGGTCGGCGTAGAGGCCGGCGCAGTTGACGGCATGGCGGGCCTGCACGGCGCCGGCCGTGGTGTCGACCGTCACGTGGTTCGGGGTGACGTGCAGGTCGCGCACGGCGGCCCCGGTCCGAATCGGGTGCCCGCGGTCTTCCACGCGATCGGCCAGGGCCTCGGCCGCCGCCTCGTAGTCGACGATGCCGGCCGCCGGCACGTGGAGCCCCGCCACGCCCTGCACGTGGGGTTCCAACTCGTGCAGGCGCTCCGGGCCGATGCGGGTACAGTCCACCTGGTTCTGGCGGCCTTTGGCCTCGATCCGCTCCAGCTCGGGGACCTCGCTCTCGTCGGCGGCCACGATGACCTTGCCGCACATCTCGTAGTCGACGTCCTCACGCTCGCAAAACTCGACGAGGGCGCGCTTGCCCGTCCGGCAGTTCTCCGCCTTCAGCGAGCCGGGTTCATAGAAGATGCCCGAGTGAATGACCCCGGAGTTGTGGCTCGTCTGGTGGGCTCCCACCCGGTCCTCCTTCTCCAATACGGCGACGGCGGCGTCGGGGTACTGCTCGGTGAGACGGTAGGCCGTGGCGAGGCCCACAATTCCGCCCCCAATGATGGCAACGTCGTAAGTTGGCATACAGCAATGATCGATCCAGTGCAAAGACCGCGAGGCGTCCCGAAAGGCTCCAGGGACGTGGGCCTTAAGGTACAAAGACGACGCACACTGAAAAGTGCGTGGCGCCGCGCGACGAGTGCCCACCGGTCTGCCGGGAGGGGCGACGGGGGGGCGCCAGAGAGGCAACACCCGAGCCCGCGCAGAGTTTAGGCGACGCGTCCTTACACTAGTGTCCCCAGTCCCGTGCGCCAGCCGCTCCACTGTCTGTGTCTCGCGACTGGGCTCGCCCTCGGCGTGCTTTTCGTCGCCGGGGCCGGGTGCGGAAAGACCGACGGGGCGCCGCCGGCGGCCGCCGACACACTTGCGCCGTCGGAGCCCATCTTCGACGTGCGCTCCGTGACGCTCGATGCCCGCAACCGCCCCGACTCCAGCCTGCTCGTGCGGCTCCGCGACCTCGGCGTGACGCACCTCACCCTGGTCGCGTTCGGGTGGCAGAAGGCGCCCGACGTGCCGACCGTCCGGGCCGACACGGGCGACGGCTGGTACAGCGAGTCGCACCGGGGCGTCCGCGCCCTCGCCCGCCAGGCCGACGCGTTGGGGATGGGCGTCATCCTGAAGCCGCACCTGTGGGTGGGCGGGTACGACGAGGCCCAGGACCGGAGCGACATCGGCTTCGACACCGAGGCCGACTGGGCGGCGTGGGAGGCCGACTACCGCCGCTTCCTCATGCTCTACGCGCGCCTCGCCGCGGAGGTGGACGCCGACGCGCTCGTGCTGGGGACCGAGTTGACCCGGTCGGCCACCGAGCGGCCGGATTTCTGGCGCGGCCTCGCCGAGGCGGCCCGCACCGTCTACGACGGCAACCTCACCTACGCGGCCAACTGGCACAAGGCGTATGACAGCATCCAGTTCTGGGACGCGCTCGACTACGTCGGCGTGCAGGCCTACTTTCCCCTTACGGACGCCACGGACCCGTCGCTCGCGGCCCTCCGGACGGGCTGGGGCCCGCACCGGGCGGCCCTGGCAGAGATCCACGAGCGCACCGGGCGCCCCGTGCTCCTGACAGAGGTCGGCTACCGGAGTGCCGAAGGGGCGGCGGCGCGGCCCTGGGAATGGCCGGAGCGCGACGACGGCGCGACGCCCGACGCGGCCCTCCAGGCCCGCTGCTACCGGGCCTTCCTGTCCACCGTGGGCCGGGCGCCCTGGCTGAAGGGCGGCATCATCTGGAAGTGGCACCCGCCGGCCGAGGTGGAGGGGCCGACCGCCTTCACCCCGCAGGGCAAGCCCGCCGAACGCGTCCTGCGCCGTTGGTTCACGGGCGCGGCGCCCTCACAGTCGTAGGCGACCTCGCGGCGGCCGGCAACGGGGCCGCCCGATACACTCTCCCTTGCACAACCCCTACAGTCTCGCATGGTCTCCGACCTGTTCGCCCCCGACGCGTGGACGCCCGTCGACGGGTTTGACTTTGACGACGTCACCTACCACCGATCGGTCGACCACGGCACGGTCCGGATTGCGTTCGACCGCCCCGAGGTGCTGAATGCCTTCCGCCCGCCGACGGTGGACGAGCTCTACCAGGCCCTCGACCACGCCCGCCAGAGCGCCGACGTGGGCTGCGTGCTGCTCACCGGCAACGGCCCCTCGGAAAAACACGGGAAGTGGGCCTTCTCCTCGGGCGGCGACCAGCAGATTCGGGGCCAAGACGGGTACCAGTACGAGGACGAGGCGGGCGATCCCGACGCGACGCGCCCCGGGCGCCTGCACATCCTGGAGGTGCAACGCCTCATCCGCTTTATGCCCAAGGTGGTGATTGCCGTGGTGCCGGGGTGGGCCGTGGGCGGCGGGCACAGCCTGCACGTGGTCTGCGACCTCACGCTCGCCAGCGCCGAGCACGCCACGTTCAAGCAGACCGACCCCGACGTGGCCAGCTTCGACGGCGGCTTCGGCTCGGCCCTGCTGGCGCAGCAGGTGGGGCAGAAGAAGGCGCGTGAGATCTTCTTCCTCGGCAAGGACTACTCGGCGGACGAGGCGGTCGACATGGGCATGGCCAACGAGGCGGTGCCGCACGAGGACCTCGAAGAGACGGCGCTCGACTGGGGCGAGACCATCAACGGCAAGAGCCCCACGGCCATCCGCATGCTCAAGTACGCCTTCAACATGGCCGACGACGGACTCGTGGGGCAGCAGGTGTTCGCGGGGGAGGCCACGCGCCTGGCGTACATGACCGACGAGGCGCAGGAAGGCCGCGACGCGTTTTTGGAAGGCCGCGAGCCGGACTGGAGCGACGTGCCGTGGCACTACTGAGAAGGGCACCATGGTGCACGGGCACGAGGGCAAACGCGCAGTGATGCTGCCGGGCACCATGACTGTCGGAATGCGGGGGGCGGACGGTGGGTTCGTCCCCACGGTCCGCTGGTGCGGCTGATTCGGGCCGGGATGCAATTCATGGATGGAGCCCGCTGGCGGTTGCGTTCGAGGGGGGCTCTGATGTAGCTTGTGTTTGGTTTTCACCTCACATCCCGTCCTCGCGTCTTCCCGTCAGTTCTAAGTTGTCGTCGATGCACCTCTCGTTCGTCCGAAGCTCCTTCGTATCCCGTTGTTCATCCACTCGTGTATCCACGTGCCCGTTGCTCCTCGTTGGCGCGGTGTTGATGGCCGTGGTCGTGGGTCGGCCCGCGGCGCCCGCGTTTGGGCAGGAGGCCGCCGACGAAGAGGGACGCGTCGGCGGCCCGGGGGCGGCCAACTACGAGCTTGCCGAGCGCTTCGCCCCGTACAAGGTTGAGGACATGGCATACGACCTGACCGTCGATCTGCAGTGGATCGAGGGCCGGGAGGGCTTCTGGTACGACTTCGAAACCGCCGAGGGCACGCGCTACTGGATCGTCGACCCCGAAGACGGCACGCAGCGCGAGCTGTTCGACCGTGAGCGCCTGGCGTCCGAGCTCACGCGCATCACGCAGGACCCGTGGGACGCCAAACACCTGCCCATCGAGAACATCCGCTTCGTCGACGAGAATACGCTTCAGTTCGACGTGACCTCCTCGCAGGAGGTGAAGGACGAGGATGTGGAGGACGTGGAGGAGGAGCAGCAAAAACAGGACAAAGAAGGCGCCGGGGCCGACGAGGAGACCGAGCAGAAGGTCTTCCACTTCGAGTACGACGTCACGACGCAGACCCTCCGCGAGCTCGAAGACTACGAAGAGCCGGACGATCATCCCGACTGGGCCAACGTCTCCCCGGACGGCGAGACGGTCGTTTTTGCCCGCAACTACGACCTCTGGATGATGGATGGGGCGGCGTACGAGAAGGTGCTCGATGCCCGCCGAGGCGAGGATGGGGAGGACGCGGAAGAAGCCGTCGAGGAGCTCGACCTGGAGGAGACGCGACTGACGGAAGACGGCGAAAAGTACTACAGCTACGCGGCCAACAATGATGGACGGGGGAAAACAGACACGAAGAAGCAGGAGGAGAAAGGGGAGCGCAAGGCGGTCGACATCTCCTGGGCGAAGGACTCGCGTCGCTTTGCGCTCGTCCGGTCGGACCTGCGCGACGTCGAGGAGCTGTGGGTCGTGCACGCGACCGGCAACGACCGGCCCGAGCTGGAGACCTTCAAGTACCCGATGCCCGGCGAGGACAGCGTCGGGCGCGACGAGCTCTGGATCTACGACCTGGAGGCGATGGAGAAGACCCGGGTCGCGGACACGGGTTGGACGGATCAGAGCCTCTCGATCCTCGACGACCGGCAGTTTCGCTATCCCGGCTCCGAGGCGCCGCGCCGTCGGGTTTGGCTCTCGGAGGGGTCCGACGCCCTCTGGTACGAGCGGCACAGCCGCGACCGGACGAAGGCGGATCTGGTGGTGGCCGACGCCGAGACTGGGGAGATCGAGCGAACGGTCGTGGAGGAGCGGTTCAACAAGTACTTCCACACCCAGCGCCCGGAGCTGTTGTCGAACGGCGACGTGCTCTGGCTCTCTGAGCGCGACGGATGGTCGCACCTGTACCGCTACGGGTCGGACGGCACGGTGGAGGCCCAGCTCACCGAGGGCGACTGGCACGTCGACGCGGTGAAGGCGGTTGACGAGGAGGAGGGCGTTGCTTACGTCTCCGGCAACGGCCGGGAAGCGGGCGAAGACCCGTACTACGACCACCTCTACCGGGTCCAACTCGACGGGTCGGGGGTCGAGCTCCTGAACCCCGGCGACGCCGACCACAGCGCAACGATGAACGAGTCGGCCCGGTTCTTCGTCGACAACCACAGCCGGGTGGATACCGTCCCCCGGGCCGTCCTCCGAAACGCCGAGGGCGAGGTGGTGACGGAGCTGCAGACGGCCGATCTGAGCAGCCTGAACGAGGCGGGCTGGCAGATGCCGGAGCCCTTCGAGGTGACGGCGGCCGACGGGGTAACGGACCTCCACGGCGTGATGTACAAGCCGTTCGACTTCGATCCGGAGAAGGAGTATCCGGTCATCACCTACGTCTATCCGGGCCCGCAGACGGAGGCGGTGCCGAAGGCCTTCGCCCCGAGCGGGGACGAGGTGGGCCTCGCCCAGCTGGGATTCATCGTGGTGGTGGCGGGGCATCGGGGCGGCCATCCCGATCGCTCGCGGTGGTACCACACCTACGGCTACGGCAACCTGCGGGACTATCCGCTTGCGGACAAGAAGGCCACGATCGAGCAGCTCGCGGCCCGCCACGACTTCATCGACGGAGATCGCGTGGGCATCTACGGGCACTCCGGCGGCGGTTTTTTAACGACGGCGTCCCTCCTGCAGTACCCGGACGTATTCGACGTGGGCGTCGCCTCTTCCGGCAACCACGAAAACAACGTGTACAACCGCTGGTGGGCGGAGACGCACCACGGCGTGGAGCCGACCGAGAACGACTCCGGGGAGGTCTCCTTCGACTTCTCCATCGGCAAAAACTCGGAGCTTGCCGGCAACCTGGAGGGGGACCTTCTGCTGACGACGGGCACGATCGACAACAACGTGCACCCGGC
Organism: Salinibacter ruber DSM 13855; assembly: GCF_000013045.1. Taxonomy (NCBI): domain Bacteria; kingdom Pseudomonadati; phylum Rhodothermota; class Rhodothermia; order Rhodothermales; family Salinibacteraceae; genus Salinibacter; species Salinibacter ruber. Next base: position 3,420,870 of record NC_007677.1, on the reverse strand, counting down.
CAACACCTATCGAATGGCCAAGGCGCTGATCGAGGCCGGCAAGCGGTTCGACCTCTTCGTCTTTCCGGGCCAGCGGCACGGCTATGGCAGCATGGACGACTACTGGTTCTGGCTCCGGGCCGAGTACTTCGCCGAGCATCTGCTGAGCGACGGCCGGGACCGTCCGAACGTGGCGCCCCTCCAGCAAGAGACCCCGGCCAGTGAGCGGCCCTAACGACCGGGAGGCGAGGCGAAACGGGGGCCATCTCCCCAGGCCTTATTGGTGCGGCGCCCCGAAAGTAGATCCGGCGGGGCCCGGCACGACTAACTCTGGCTGAAGGCCTTTCCCCTCCGGGCCGTGACCTGTACGTTGGGTGCGGTGTCTGTACCGGGGCCGTCGCCCCGGTCGCCCCGCCGCAGTATCTGTTGTCTCGCAGCCCCCCTTATGTCTGTGTCGTCCGTCTCCGCCGCCGACCTGCCCGGCCTCGACCCGGCCGAGGACTTTTCGTTCCGCGACGGCCAACTCGCCTTCCTCGCCAAGCTGGCCAGGGCGTACCAGGAGGGCCGCACCGACCACCTCGGCGTCTTCGTCCCCGGCTACGGCAAGACACTGACGGCCCTTGCCTCCTTCGCCGTGGCGCGGGCAATGGGCGTGAGCGACACGCTTGTCGTGTTCGTGCCGCGGAGCAACCTGCAGGAGCAGTACGCCGACGCGGACGAGATGGCGCGCATGCTGCGCTGGATTGGGGCGCCGCGCATGCCCTTCTGCGTGGCCGACGCGGACCGCGTGTTCGTCAAGAACCCGGAGATCCCCATCGTCATCGCCACCTACCAGTACGCCTGTGGGGAGTCGGGCAACCGCGACCTGCAGCGCTACTGCAACCAGGGGGCGCCACTCTTCGTGCTCGACGAGATTCACCACCTGCCGGAGGAGGGCACCTGGTCGCAGGCCGTGGGGCGCCTGCCCTACGACTCGCTCATCGGCCTCTCCGGCACGCCCCTCCGCAGCGACGGCCAGCCCCTCTTCGGCGTGCCGCACGACGTGGTGACGGGCGACGACGGCCGGGAGCAACTCCACTACCGCGCCCTCCACGAGGTGAGCCTGCGCGACGCCCACGCCGAGGGGCAGATCCTGAAGCGCATCGAGGCGCACGTGATCGACTACAACATTACGATGGTGGAGGAGGACACCGGCGAGGAGGTGGAGGTCTCGCTTGGGGAGCTCAAAGACGAGGTGGGACGAGACACGTCGCACCTGGACCGCTACTTCGCCCGCCGCAGCCTTCGCTTCCACGACGTCTACCTCGACACGCTGCTGGGCCCGGCCGTGGGGCGCCTCCAGAAGAAGCGAGCCGGCCAGATCGGTGCCGAGGACGGACGCAACCACCAGATGCTCGTCACCTGCATGAGCAACCGCCACGCCGCCGACGTGCTCGACTTTATGGAGCGGCGCTACGGCTGGCTCAGCGCCACCCGCATCGGGCAGGACGTGCCGCGCGACGAGCGGGAGGAGCGCCTGGAGGCCTATCGCCAGGGCGAGGTGGACGTGATGGTGCAGGTGGACATGATTGGGGAGGGCACCGACATCAAAACCATCAGCGTCATCGCCAAGCTCGACCTCGTGAGCGCCCGCTCCAAGACGCTGCAGCAGATCTTTCGGGGCATGCGGTACTACGACGCATGGGACGAGGACGCCAACGTGTGCGACGTGTTCACGTCCGGCGACCTGGGCCTCTCCGAAACGCTGGCCTGGATGACGCGGGAGGTGCAGGAGGGCCTCCGCCGGCGCACGGAAGAGGGCACCTCGCCGGAAAAGTCCGAGCAGACCGACGACCGCTCCGAGTGGGCCCTGACGGGCGTCAACGAGGGGGAAATCGAGACCCACCGGCTGGAGTTGGAAGACAACGGACGGGACTCCAACCTCCAGGTGCAGCGCCAGCCCTTTGAGGAGTCGGGCTCCGATACGCTCGACCTCTCGGCGCAGGAGGAGGAGCTCCGTCAGGAATGCTCGGAACTCGCGACGCGGGTGGCCTACGCGCTGCAGAACCGCGGAATGGATGTCCACATGCGCGACGTGCACGCCAAGGCCAAGGATCGCTTCCGCAAGGCCCAGTCCGACATGAGCCTGAAATTGCTGAAGCGCAAGAAGAAATGGCTGAAGCGGTGCCTTCGGAGCAAGCGGCTCGTGTAGGCGCCGGCCTTGACAAAGACGGGTGGTTTAGCCGATCTTAACAAGTACGGGTGGACATTGCGGGTGAGGAGGCCCGATCCGTCCGCGCCGTACAATCTCGCCAGCCCCCCGTCTTTCCCCCATTTGCCATGAATCGTCGTGTGGTGCGTCAGATCCTGATTGCCCTCGGGGTCTTCGCCGGCATCATTCTCCTGTTCGTCGCCATCGCCCAGGTCACCGGATGAGAACGGAGGGGCGATGGAACTGCCCGTTCACGCGCTGGGCGGTTGGAGGTCCCAAAGTCGGTCCCACCGAAAAATGCCGGCGTTGTGGCCGTCGTCCCACGTGATGCGGATGCCGACGCTCCCGGCGGGCTCGATTTCGAGGTCCGTCCATTGCGGGGGGGCGTCGGACGGCCCGGCGTCGGGGGCGGGCGGGTCGATCCGGTCGATCGCGTCGCCCTGGCATTCGGCACACGGGCAGGCGGCCCGGAGGCGCGAGAGGGGAAAGACGGACGTGTGTCCGTCTGCCCAGTCCACGGTGAGTGTTTGGGCCTTCGTGTCAACCTGGAGCCGGCTCGGCTCGGGCGTGTTCATTCGGGACGGAACCGATTGCGTGCGGGGAAGAGACGGCGGGGCGGAGCCAAATAAAAACGCCGGACCCCTGTAGGGATCCGGCGTGGCATCGCCCAGTGCGATCGGCAAGTCAACCTCGTGGATCGTGCGGCCGAGGCGGCCACTACTCCTCTTCCTGGAACGGGTATACGTCCTGAAGCAGTGCCTGCAGCTTCGTCCGCCCGCGGTTGATGCGGCTCTTGACGGTGCCCATCGGCAGGCCCGTGATCTCCGCAATCTCGTCGTACGCGAGCTGCTGGATGTCGCGCAGCACCACGACCTCGCGGAAGGCCGGCGGAATTTCGTTCATGGCCTCCTGAATGTAGTGGTCCTGGATGGTGCTCTCCGCGTGCTTGTCCGGCGAGAACGACTCGTCCGGAATCTCCATCTCGTACTCCTCGTTGTCGCGGTTGACGGACTGGATCGACTGCATACGCCGTCGCTTCCGCTTCCGGTACTCGGAGCGCGCGAGGTTTCCGGCGATGGTGTAGAGCCACGTCGAGAACTTGGCAATGCGCCGGTAGGAGTGACGATTCCGGTGGACGCGCAGGAACGTCTCCTGCAGCAAGTCCTCGCACCGCTTCTTGTCGCCCAAGAAGCGGTAGAGGTACTGCATCAAGCGATCGGAATACCGTTCCACGAGGATGTTGAAGGCCTCCACGGTCCCGGCTTGGAACTGAGACATGAGGTCCTCGTCGCTCATCTCCTGGAGGGCCTCATGCTGGTTGAAGGCATTCTTGTCCTTCGAGGCGGTCTTTTTGGTGACGACTTCTGCCTTGTCCTTCGCCATGTATGTGGGGGATCGTTCTGTGTAGGAGGAGTGCCGAACGCCAGGAGATTGCTTCCTGGAAGATATAATGTGGAAAGGATTCCGCTGAGTCGCAAGCGGAAAATGCTACAAATCAGCTATGTAGGGGCGTGTTCCCAAACGCGTAACATCGGGACATTATTGTCCAGCAAAATGCGATCCAGGCGGGGGTTTTTTGGGAAGTAGCCCCTAAGATTGTGTGAAGGTCATGCAACTTCCGCCACAACGGCAGGGGAAGGAGCAAGAGACGAGCGATGCGTGTGTCGATTCGTCGGGGCGTCGGGCGGAATCCGGGCGGAATCCGGGTGGAGATTCTCTGTTTTGTTTTCCTATTTATGGGGCCTCCGCGCAAATTATTCAACACACATGTCCTTTGTACACCACCATGTGCGACGTTCCGGTGCGAGTCCATCGTGCTCTTCTCATTGTGGGGACCCTTTTGGGTTGGGTGTGCCTGCTTCCTGTTACGGTGCAGGGGCAGGACGGTCCATCCTCGGAAACGGCCCTCGTCATTCACGGGGGGGCCGGGTCGCTGAGCGCCGACGAGATGAGTGACGACCGGGAGGAGGCGTACCGGTTGGCCCTCCGCACCGCGCTCCAGGAGGGCAACGCAGTGCTCCGGGACGGCGGCAGTGCGCTTGATGCCGTCCAGGCCGCCATCACGACCATGGAGGCCGACACGCTCTTCAACGCGGCCCGGGGGGCGGTTCGCACGAGTGAGGGCGCGGTGGAGCTCGACGCCGCCATCATGGACGGGGCCACCCGAAACGCCGGTGCACTTACGGGGGTACAGACGGTGAAGCATCCGATTCGGCTCGCCCGGGCCATCATGGAGGACTCCTACCACGTGATGTTTGCTCAGGAGGGGGCGGAGGCCTTTGCGGAGCAGCAGGGGCTTGAGCTCGTGGAGAACGAGTACTTCATCACGGCCGCGCGTCGCTCCGGGGAGGAAAAGGCGCCCGCCGACCCGCCCGCGGCACAGGAGGAGGACGAGAAGTACGGCACGGTGGGGGCCGTTGCGCTCGACGCGGCGGGCAACTTGGCGGCGGGGACCTCCACAGGGGGCATCTCGGACAAGGAGTTTGGGCGCGTGGGCGACTCCCCAATCGTTGGGGCCGGGACGTACGCCCACAATGCGTCGTGCGCGGTCTCGGCCACGGGACAGGGCGAGTTCTTCATTCGCGGCGTGGCGGCCCACAGCGTGGCCTCGCGCATGCGGTTCGGGGACCGTCCGCTCGGCGAGGCGGCGCAGCGCACGATCGACGAGATTGAGGAGCTTGGCGGGGTGGGGGGCGTCATTGCCCTCGACCGCGACGGCAACATCGCCACGCCCTTCAGCACCGGCGGCATGTTTCGGGCCTACGTCGCTCCGGACGGCACCACGGCGGTCCGGATCTTCGACGCGGCGGCCGAAGAGTGACGGGCAGGGTCGGAGAACGCTACGGCCCTCCGCCGCCTGAATTCCCGGGCGGACCATTGCCGCCGGGGGGGTCGTCGGGCGGGTTGTCGGGCGGGCCCGTTCCGGGGGGATTGCCGGTGTCGGGGCCGGTGCCGGGAGGCCCGTTGCCAGGGGGGCCGTTGCCGACGCCGGGGGGGGGACCGCCGCCGGGAAACGAGCCCTGAAAGAGGCTTTGCAGCACCGATGCGGCGGGCGCTCCCTTCGTGATCGCCTGCGCGGTGCCCTGTGCGAGGACGTCGACGGGGCGGTTGCTGTTCTGACGGGCGCTCCGTAGGGCGGAGGGCAGCTGGCGAAGCGACTCGGGGCTGTACCCGGCATTTAGGGCGGCGGTAACCAGTTGCGTCGCCGTTTCCGGAGATGCTCCGTTGTCCGGAAGGTCCGGAAGCACGTTGACAGCCGCCGCCACGTCGCTCATCGGCACGGGCCGGCGCTCCACCCCGTCGGGAAGCCCCGCCAGAAACGACTCAATGTGCGTGGCGGCCACTCCCTGCTGCCGCGCCTCTGCAATCGCGGCGACCAGCGAGGCCCGATCATTCGTCTGCGGGGCAGCCTCGGAGGCGGCGTTTTCGGCGCCGAGAAGCTGTTGCACCGCGTCACGCTGTGCCCACCGAGTGACGACCGCCCCGGCCTGCTCGGTGCGGGCGCGATACTGCTGGAGCACCGGTTGCATGCGAGACGCAGGGACCTGCTTGGCGAGGCCCTCAAGCGTTTTGGAGAGCAAGGGATCCGTTGGGAGATCCTGCTCCGCGAGCGCGACGGCCGGCTCCAGCAGCGACGCCACCGCGCCCTCACTCAGTCCGGCCTGTCGGGCCCGCTCGGCCACGGTGCGCATCTGCTCGACATTGGCTCCGGCGGCAGCTCCCTGGTCGAGGACGGCCTGCACGTTGGTCGGCTGCCCGAATGCGCCCTGGAGGGGCGCACCGCCCCCGATCAGGGCGACCAGGAGAACGAGGCCGAGCCCGGGGCGGAGGCCGCGGAGCGCTTGTATGAAGCCGTGGAGGCGAATCATGGGGCTAGGGAACTGTGCATACGCCGTTTGTGCCACCGAATGCATCGTCGGCGGTGTCTGCGTAGGAGGGAAGGCTGAGCCACCGCCGCTCGTCGCCGTCGACGATTCGGACCCGGTACGCGTATTCGCCAGACGGCACCGACAGGGTCGTCGTCCAGGTGCCGTCGTCGGTCTGCGTGAGGGACGTCCCGGGCAACGACCAGCCGTTGAAGTCGCCCGTCACGTGGGGCACCCCGGGGCCGTCGTAGGGAACCTGGATCTGCACCCCATTTTCGACCGCCCGACAGACGCGGCGGCGTGGCGGCGAAGGGGCCGTTCCGCTCAGCACGCGCCGGACTCGGAGGCGAACCCCGACCGCGACGTGTGTGTCTGTACTCGACCCGTCGACGAGGCGTGCCGTGGACGCTCGGGTCTGGACGAAGGCCGTGACTGCTGTGCGGGGATGCCACGCCACTTTGAGGCCGCCCCGGCCGAGGCGGGTGCGGGTGGTTCGCGCCTCGTACTGCACCTGCTCGACCCCTACGTCGGCCTCGACGGACCACTGATTGGTGGGCCAGTACACCCCACGCACAGACACGCCGGTGCCTCCGAAGGCGGTGCCCGTGGCGTTTGTCCGTCCGTCGCTCCAGTACGCGCGTCCTTCTGTGCGGACGCGATCGGTCGGCCAGAATGCCATGTTCAGCATGGCAAGCCTGCTGTCCTGACGAACAGTGGTCCCCTGACCGGTCGCGACGTAGCGTTGGGTGAGGCCCCCGCGTGCCGTGACGGCCGTGCTGGAGGTGGGCGTCCATCGCACAGAGGGCAGGCCCCACCAGCTCTCCTCCGACGAGCCGAGGCGGAGCCGCGTCCCCCCGCCGCTGGCGCCCACCGACCACGACGGGGACAAGCGGTATCGCGCCTGGGCGTGGCCCTGTACAAACTGGGGCGCATCGGCCCGACGCGGGTACAGTCGCGTCCGGACCGCGGCGGCAAGACGCGTGCGGCGTGCCTTGCGCGCAATCCCCACCTGCGGTGTTAGGGCCGCGAGGCCCGGGGTGGACGACCGGTCCTGCCAGGAACGAAGCACAGGATCGAGGTAGGTGTTGGTTTGGTAGCCGCCGGTGAGGGCGAGGCGTGCGGTGCCGGTCCACTGCTGGGCCGAGCCCGACTGGGGCAGCAGCCCCAAGAGGCACGAAAGTCCGAGAAGAATCCGCCACATGGAACGAGCAACGTCAAATGGAGGAGCGTGCGGCAGCACGGCACGCTAAAGCTTGAGAACCGCGTTCTTCGCGCCGAATCCGTCATCCTGTTGCACCGGAGCGAGCGGGTCGGTGACCCACCGTTCGCCGTTGATGACGAACTGGTACTCGTGCTCGCCGCGGGGCACCGGCACCAGGCCGGTCCAGACCGTCTCGCCGTTGACGGTGTGCGGGGAGAGGGGAACGGGAGTCCAGTCGTTGAAGTCGCCCGCCACGGCCACCGAGTCGGCCGTGTCGTTCGTATAAACGAACCGCGTCAACACGGTCCCGGCCCGGGACGAGGCGGTCGCGGTGGGCTGGACCGATGCGGACGATCCTGTTCTCGACTCCGGAGAACCGGGGCTCGGCCCCAACGGCCCGGCCAGCCACCCGACTGCAGCGACGAGAGCAAGGATGGCAACCGCGTGGACGGGGCGCACAGGGATGGTGACGAGGGCCTCCCACCAGTCGTGAAGACGGTCGGCGACGGACGGGGCCGGGGCCTCTGCCTCGTCCAGCTGCTCGACCGTGCGGGCCGCGAAATCCGACGCGGGCTGCGGGGCCCGAGAGGCGGCCAGGTCCTGCGTCATTTGGAGCTCAAACTGGAGCAGGGAGCGGGCCTCCGGGTCGTCGGCGATGTGGTGCAGGGCCGCCCGCACCTCCTCGTCGGAGAGATCCCCATCGATAAACTGCCGGACGATCGTGTCAGGATCGAGATTTTTCATGGTACGGGGCCAACAAGGTACGGAGTTTTTTGCGGGCGCGGTGCACGCGCACTTTTAGGGCACTCACCGAGACATCGAGCCGCTTTGACATGGCCTTGTACGTGAGGCCGTTCCGGTACTTGAGGAGAAACGGAGTCGCGTACGTGGGGGCGAGCTCGTCGAGGGCGTTCCACAATTGGTCGCCCCTCTCGTCGGCGACGAGCTGATCGTCCTGCGCCGCCCCATTGTCTCGGATGTGCGTCCCCTCTTGCTCCGAGCGGCTGAACGGGTAGGTGTCCCGCCGGACGTTCTTCGCATAGTCGCGCCCGCGGTTGAGCGCAATGCCGTAGAGCCACGACGCAAACCGGTCCGGGTCCTGAAGGTCGTCGATCCGGTGGTAGGCCGTGAGGAAGACGTCCTGGGCCAGGTCTTCGGCGGCCTCGGGGCCATCGGTGTACTGGTGCGCAAGATCGAACACCATGCCCTCGTACCGCTCGACGAGCATACGGAAAGCCGACCGGTCCCCGTCCTGAACGCGACGGGCGTAGGTGCCGTCCGGGGCGTCGTGGGACATGCGAAACGCGGGTCGGGCGAAACAACAGACGAAAGCGTCTCCACTCGGCGCACATGCCAATCACGGAGCATATCGCAGAATATATGCCACATTTGCGACAAGCGGCTGTCGTATGATTCGTCGTCTGCGGGGCCGTGCCCTCTCTGGGTACGGCAGAATCGACCCCCTGGCAGTGGGGCCCCGAGCATGTAGTGGCGGAAGAAATCTCTAGGGACGACGCCCAAGCGCCGGCGTGCGCCCCACTTCAGCGCTGTGGTTCGGACACACCGACCGCGTTCCTTACTGGCCGACACTGCTGGTGTCGACGGTTGCGGCGATTGCCGGTGTGATTACGAACCGGCCCTGCGGGTTGCCCTTCAGGGCCTCCTTTACGTCCCAGTTCAGGGTCACTTCCACGCGGTCGTCGGCGGAGGCAATCGTAAACGGATCGAAGTTGACCTTAAGGCCAGTCTGTTGGCCGCTGGCAATCATCACGTCCGTCTGCGTGCCGTCCTGAAAGGTCACGCTGGCCATGTCGGCCGTGACGAGACGGATTTGTCCGTACTCCCCCGCTGGCAGTTCCAGTTCGGCGAGTGTCGTATCGAGGCCGGTCTGAAGCTCTTTGAGGTCGACCTCAAAGTTCGCGTCGCGAAGGACAGAGACGCCGGCTTCAGTGGCGTCTCCATCACTTGTGTCCTCGACAGGCACAACCGAAACCGCATCAATGGTCACCAGGGCTTCCGTGATGCCGTCGGGGGCGCTGTTCGGTCCGGAATGTGTTCTCAACGACTTGGTCGTCGAGCCGTCGCTCATGCTCAGGGACAGTGTGCCGTCTTCCGGGTCCGTGACCGATCCGGTTGAATCGCATCCCGTCGCGAACAGGAATCCGAACGTAGTGAGAGCAACGAGCGTGACAAATGAAAGACGTTTCATGGTGGGGCAATTTGCTATGGTCGAGTGGGTACAGCTGGTAGGGGCCGACATCGAGCTCCCGCTTGGCGCGGGAGGTATCGGTGTAATGCGGACAGTGGACGAGCCGACCCGGGCAGGGTTACAGGGAAAAGAAATGAAGAAAATATGTAGAAGAGGGGGCGTACCGCAGGCCGCCCCAGACAACAAAAAAGCCCTCGCCGCCAGAGGCGACGAGGGCCGGGAGGACAGAATGGGCCCGCTCAGCGACGAGCGGGCGGCCGGTCGGCTAGGAGGCCACCGCGGGGGCGTCTCGCTTCAGAGCCTCCACGTGGGTCAGCTCCTCCCACGGGAAGGTGGGCCGCCCGAAGTGCCCGTATGCGGCGGTCTTCTGGTAGCGGGGCTTCAGCAGATCGAGCCGGTCGATGATTGCGGAGGGCGACAGCTCGAAGTGCTCCCGCACCATCTCGCAGAGCTCCGTGTCGGGGAGGACGCCGGTGCCGTTCGTCGACACGTCGATCGACACCGGCTCGGCCACGCCGATGGCGTAGGCGAGCTGCACCTCGGCCTCATCGCAAAGCTCCGCCGCGACCAGGTTTTTGGCGACGTGGCGGGCGGCGTAGGTGGCGCTCCGGTCCACCTTCGACGGGTCCTTCCCACTGAACGCGCCCCCGCCATGGGCACCCTTGCCGCCGTAGGTATCCACGATGATCTTGCGGCCCGTGACGCCGGTGTCCCCGTGCGGCCCACCGGTGACGAACCGGCCCGTGGGGTTGACGTGGAGGATGAGGTCCTCGTCCAGAAGGTCCGTGGGGAGGGCGCGGGGGAGGAGAATGTCGCGCACATCCTCCCGAATCTTCTTCTGCGGCACCCCTTCGTCGTGCTGCGTGGACACGACAACGGTGTGCACCCGCCGCGGCGTCATGCGGTCCTCTTTGTACTCGATGGTGACCTGGCTCTTCGAGTCGGGCCGCAGGTAGGGCATCTTGTCCGTCTCCTTGCGGATGTGGGCGAGCTCCTGCACGAGCCGGTGCGAGAAGGTGATGGGCATGGGCATCAGCTCCTCGGTCTCCCGGCACGCGTAGCCGAACATGAGGCCCTGGTCCCCGGCCCCCTGTTCCTCCCCGCCGTCGACGCCCTGGCTGATGTCGCCGCTCTGCTCGTGGAGGCTGCTGATGACCCCACATGATTCGGCGTCGAACCGGATGCGAGGGTCGGTGTACCCGATGTCCCGGATGACCTCGCGGGCAATCTCCCGCGGCTCCACACGGGCCTGAGACGTGATCTCGCCGCTGAGCACGACGAGCCCGGACGTCACAAGCGTCTCTGCGGCCACCCGGCTGTTCCGGTCTTCGGCCAGGTGAGCATCGAGGATGGCGTCCGAAATCTGATCGGCGATCTTGTCGGGGTGGCCCTCCGAGACCGACTCGGAGGTGAAGAGGTAAGCCATGAACAACAATCGGTCCGTGAGAAAAACGCGCCGCCTTAAAAACGGCTCCGCTCCGAAGAAGGAGCAAACGACTACGCCCTAAGCGGAGGCGAAAGGAAAGTTTCGAAATCGACCGATAACATAAGACCCGGGGGCGTTATTGCCAATGTTGGATTGTAAAGACACGCCCAACACGGTCCACGGCCGGGTTCCGCGAGTGCGAAGCTTGCATCAAACGTTGCTTCTCCACGGGTCCCGTTGTAGTTTAGCGTGGCTGAATACCCCTTGCCCCGGCGAGCCCGAGGCGATTTTGGGCTCGGGTCCTCCCGACGGGAGTACGCGTCGTTCGGGGCGGTGAATCGCGTATTCACTCATCTGCCTACTTCTCACCAACGAAACTGCCAACCATGGCCAGCGACATCGAAGAGACGGTCAAGTCGATCATTGTCGACAAACTGGGCGTCGACGAAGACGACGTGACGTCGGACGCTTCCTTTACGAACGACCTGGGCGCGGACTCGCTCGACACCGTCGAGCTCATTATGGAGTTTGAGAAGGAGTTCGACCTGACGATCCCGGACGAGGAGGCCGAAGAGATTGCGACGGTCGGCGACGCCGTAGGGTACCTTGAGGAGAAGGCGTAGTCCCCCTGCTCCTGCGTTCCGGTGAGCGCCGTCCCGGAAGGGCCGGACGGCTCGCCGGGCGTTTGTATATTGGGACACGGGGTCGGATTGGGCGCGGGCCGCGTACACTGTATAGGCAGTCGCAACCACACGAAGCATGGCAGGCACGTCACGTCGCGTCGTCGTTACAGGCATGGGGGCGCTTACCCCCCTCGGGCTCTCGGTGGAGGAGTACTGGCGGGGGCTCGTGGAGGGGGAGAGTGGCGCCGCCACGATCGAGTCCTTCGATCCGGAGGGCCTTCGGGTGACCTTTGCCTGCGAACTCGACGGCTTCGACCCGGAGGACCACCTGCCTGCCAAGCAGGCCCGGCGCGTCGACCCGTTTAGCCAGTACGCCCTCGTCACCGCCGACCAGGCGGTGGCCGACGCCGGCCTCGACCCCGACGGGATGTCCCAGGACGAAAAGGACCGTATCGGGGTCGTCTACGGCACCGGCATTGGGGGCATCAAAACCTTCCGGGACCAGGCCGAAGAGTTCATCGAGGGGGGCGAGAAGCGCACGTCGCCCTTCTTCATCCCGACATTGATTCCCGACATTGCGGCCGGCCAGATTGCCATGGCGCACGGCTTTCGGGGGCCAAATCACGCCATGGTCTCGGCCTGCGCCACGGGCAACCACAACATCGGGGACGCCTACCGCATGATCCAGCGGGGCGACATGGATGCCGCCCTCTGCGGCGGCACCGACGCCTGCGTGACGCGGCTCGGCATTGCGGGCTTTGCGAGCATGCGGGCCCTCTCGACGCGCAACGACGACCCGGCCCGGGCGTCGCGGCCGTTCGACGCCCACCGGGACGGCTTCGTGATGGGCGAAGGGGCCGGCGCGCTCTTCATCGAAGACCTGGAGCGGGCCCGGGCCCGGGGCGCTACCATCTACGCGGAGATTGAAGGCATTGGCATGTCCGCCGATGCCCACCACCTGACGGCCCCCGATCCGGAGGGCGGCGGCGTGTGCCTCGCGCTCAACCGCGTGCTCGACAACGCCGGCCTGGAGCCGACTGACGTCGACTACATCAACGCCCACGGCACGTCGACCCCCCTCGGCGACGAGGCCGAGACGAAGGCGCTCAAAAAGGTGTTCGACGACCACGCGTACGACCTGAACGTGTCCTCGACGAAGAGCATGACGGGCCACCTCCTCGGGGCCGCGGGCGCCATCGAGGCCATCGCCGCCATCCAGGCCCTCCGGCACGACGTGGTGCCGCCGACCATCAACTTCGACGAGGCCGACCCGGCGTGCGACCTGGACTACACGTTCAACGAGGCCGAGGAGCGGCCCGTGAGCGTGGCCCTGTCCAACGCTTTTGGCTTCGGCGGGCACAACACCTCCCTCGCCCTCCGCGCCTACGACGAGTGACGACGGGGGCAGTCGGGCCCCTCACCGGAACACGATCTCGTCGACCAGTTCGGCCTCGAGCGCGCCGTTGAGGCGATCGCGCCACTTGCGCCGGTTCATGTGCAACTCTTGACGCCAGGCGGCCGAGGTGATCTTCACGTACAGCGTCGAGCCCTTCATCCAGGCCGACTCGGTCACGCTGTTGATCTTCTCCCCCGCGAGGCTCGCCCACGTCTCGACGACGCGGGCCTCGTCGACCTCCTCCTGAACGCCGAGCTCGTCGATGACTTCCTTGAGAACCTCTCCGAGGGGCCGGGGGCCGTCGGCGGGCATGGGGACGGCGAAATAATCAGGGGGGAGTGTGAGTTTGTCTCTCCTACGCCGGGCGTGTCATCGTGTGCCGGGGCCGCCGGGGCGTTACCTTCGTCCGGCAGCGGGCGGCCCTGTTGTCGTCAAGGCTCGTCGCCTACATGATCGGTGTTCTCCCGCACGCAACCCTGGTCCCTCCGGAATGACCGTGTCCGTCTTTGCTCGTTTGCTCGGGGCCGTCGCCCTCGCCGGGTTCCTGCCTGGAGCCGGGCCCGCCGCGGCCCAGCCCGGCCCCCCCGCCCCCATGGACACCGTGGAGGTGGGCCTCACGGAAACGGTCGTCCGCGCCCTGGAGGAGAGCCCGGAGGTGGACCAGCGCCAGGCCCAGAAGCAGTTCGCCACGGCCCGGAGCGAGGAGGCCCGTGCCAACCGGTTCCTGACCGACGTCTCGCTGAGCACGGCCCACTCGTTCGCGCCGGGACTGGACAACGTCCCCGACGGGGTTTCGGGGGACCGGCTGTACCTGCAGCCCGGCGTGACCAACGACTGGTCGCCCGGCGCCCTCCGCCCGTTCAGTCGGTTTGAGATTGCGGTCCAGCAGCCCCTCTGGACCTGGGGCGAGCTGTCGGGCTCCATCGAGGCGGCCCGGCGCGGGGTCGACGTGGAGGCCGCCCGTGTGGAGCAGAAGGCCCTGGAGGTGGCGGTCCGGGCGGGCGAAACCTACTACGGGTTGATTCTCACGGAGGCCCTCGACCGCCTCGCCGACCGGACCCAGGAGGTCATCGACCGGGCGAAGCGGGAGATCAACCGCCTGCTCGACGAAGGGGACGAGGGCGTGAGCCAGTCGGACCTCTTCCAGACGCGCCTGACCGAGGAGGAAACCAAGCGCCGCATCGTCGAGATCGAGCAGAATCAGAAGACGGCCCGCTCGGCCCTGCGGCGCCAGCTCTTCCTCTCGGATCGGATGTGGGTGGAGCCGGCAGCCGACGAGCTGCAGCCCCTCTCGTTCGCCATCCACCCCGACTCGCTCGACTACTACATCGGGCGGGCCCTGCAGAACCGCCCGGAGGTGGAGCAGGCCGAGGCGGGCGTGGAGGCGCGCCGGGCGCTCGTAGACGTGGCCCGGTCCGACTACTACCCCACGATCGGCGTGCAGGCCACCCTGTCCCAGAGCATCACCCTCCCGGAGCGACCGAACCCCGACAACGCCTTCGTGGGCGACTCGTTCATGGGGACGGGCACGCGCAGCGGCATCGGCATCCAGCAGAACCTCAACTTCGGGCAGACGCGGGCCCGGGTGGAGCAGGCGGAGGCGGAGCTCGACGCGGTGCAGTACCAGCGCACCGCGGCCGAGCAGCTCGTGCGGTTCGAGGTGGAGGAGGCCTACCGCTCGCTCCTCACCGCCAAGGCGGCCGTCGAGTCCCGCGACCGTTCCACCACCATCGCCGGCGAGTGGCTCCGGACCGAGCAGGTCAACTTCGACCTCGACCTGGGAAACACCGAGGACCTGGTGAAGGCCGTGCGGGCCGACCTGCAGGCGCAGGCACAGTACCTCCGGGCGGTGCGGCGGTACAACGTGGCCGTGCTCGATCTCCTGCGCGCCACCGGCACGCTCGCCGACCGGGCGCGGAGCGGTACGCTTCTTGAGACCAGAGATGATCGGGAATAGCCGGGACCGGACCGGTGCACGAGCCGTCCCAGCGATCCACCGCACCCGCTCCCCACGAACGCACATAGGGTTTCGTCGCACAGTTCTATCCATCATCGACGCTACGCCATGACACGTCTTCGCCGATCCCTCTCCGTCCTGTTTACCGTCCTGCTGCTTCTGAGCGGGGGCGCCCCGACGGCGTTCGGGCAGGGGGAAAGCGCCACAGCGGCCGAGATTCGGCAAATGCTGGAGCAACGCGACCAAGAAATCAAGTCCATCCTCGGCGAGACGGACGACTATACCGCCGAGCAGCGCGCCCAGCTGAAGGAGCTGGTCAACGGCGTGATCGACTTTCGGGTGATGGGCCAGCGGGCCCTCGGGCCACACTGGGAGGACCTAGGGGAGGACCAGCGGGACGAGTTCGTCTCCGTCTTTCGCGAGGTGGTGCGCGCGCAATCGATGGGCGACCTCGGAGTGTACAATTCCGCGGTCACCTACGACCAGATTGACGTACAGCGCGACAGTGCCTTCGTGCGCACCCAAACGACGTATGAAGGCCGCACCACGGCCGTCGAGTACGTGCTGGAGCGCCGCGAGGACGAGTGGCGGGCGGAGGACATCATCATCGACGGGGTGAGCACCGTGGAGGGCTACGCCCGCTCGTTCCAGACGGTCGTCCGGAAGCGGGGCTTCGACTCCCTCATGAAAAGCCTCCGCAAGAAGCGCGACGAAGTGACCGACACCTCTGAGACCGGGCGCTAGCCCCAACGGCCCCGAGCGCCACGCCGGGCGCGGAGGCGACGGTCGGGGCGCGCCGGGCGTGGCTCTGCGCAGGGGCTATGCGTCGGCGTCCTCGGTTCCGTTGAGGGTCTGGTCGATCCGGGCGAGCACGTCCTGCAGGTGCATTTCGGTCGTCTCGTCGGTCGTGCGGCGGAGGCCCTGCTGGACGTCGTCCCGCAGCGTCTTAAGCTCCGCCCGGACGTACGGCCGGATGTCCGACTGGCTCACGTCGACCGGCGTGTAGTCGATGTACTGCTGGTATTCGGGCGGCGGGGCCTCCACCTCCGCGGTCATGAGGTAATCGAGCCGCTCCAGGTAGCCGCGCTGCAGGTTGCGGCGGTACGGGTCGATGACGGAGCCGGATTCGAGCTCGGCCCAGACGCCGCCCCGCAGGTCCCCGAACAGGTCGCCGACGCCGTAGACGTCGTCCTCGCTCATGGCCTCCGCCTCCAGCATGCGGGCCATGCGCTCCGGGTCGAGCACGCCGTCGAGGACGCCCACCTGCGCCTCCCGCACGCGCTCCAGCGCCCCGGCGTGCTCGATGCGACGCAGCACGTCGGCCTCCACCATCCACGTGGGCGTCTCGAACGCGTGGGTCAGGAGGAAGTCCACCGCCCGTTCCTGATCCGTGGCCGAGACGGGCTCGTACACCGGCCCCTCCTGTCCGTACGTCTTCGGCGTCTCGTGCACACCGCCGAGATGCTGACTGACGTGGCCCATGTAGCGGCGCCACTGGTTCACCACCGCCCCGTACAGCTCTTCCAGGGTGGCGTAGCCCTCCCCGTCCCGACTCGTCCACTGGATGAGGTTGGGGAGGATGCGCTTCAGGTTCGCGATGCCGAGCCGACTGGCCTCCATTGCGTCTCGGCCCAGGTCTTCGGACTGGGAGCGCGGGTCGATGGAGCCGGAGGCCCCGAAGAAGTAGCGCGGGTCGTCGGTGTGCTCCAGAATCATCTCGTCGAGCGTCTGGGCCTGTTCCTCGGGCGAGCCCGTCGGGCGTTTCGTATAGCCCCACCGCACGGCCCACTCGTCATAGGTGCCAATCCGGGGCAGGAAATTCTCCACGCCGTCGCCCGGCTGGGCCACGTAGTTGAACCGGGCGTAGTCCATGATGGAGGGGGCGGTGCCGTGGTCCGCCGTGTAGGAGGGCGAGCGGAGGGAGTCGACCGGGACGGCGTTGCTGGAGCCCATGTTGTGGGGCAGGCCCAGCGTGTGGCCCACCTCGTGGGCCGCGACGAAGCGCACAAGCTTCCCCATGACCTCCGTCGAGAACACCGGCTTCCGCGCCTCCGGGTTGACCGCTGCCGTCTGCACGAAGTACCAGTTGCGCAGCAGGTTCATCACGTTGTGGTACCAGCCGATGTCGCTCTCCAGGATCTCCCCGGAGCGGGGGTCGTGCACGTGCGGTCCGTATGCGTTCTGGACCTCCGAGGCGAAGTAGCGAATCGTGGAGTAGCGAATGTCGTCCGGGTCGAAGGTGGAGTCCTCCTCGGCACTCGGCGGGTCCTTCGCGATGATTGCGTTCTTGAAGCCGGCCTCGCGGAAGGTCGACTGCCAGGCCTCCACCCCCTGCTTGAGGTAGGGGCGCCACTTCTTGGGGGTTGCCGGATCGATGTAGTACACGATCGGCTCTTTCGGCTCCACGAGCTCGCCGCGGGCGTACGCCTCCGGGTCCTTCGGCTCCAGCTTCCAGCGCGTGATGAAGCATGCCTCGGTCGCCCGCTGTTCGTCGGAGCTGTAGTTGACCCGCTCGACGCTGAAGTACCCCACCCGGTCGTCACAGAGACGGGGCTGCATCGGCTCCTTCGGCAGCAGCACCATCGAGTGGTTCATCGACACCGTCAGGGTTTTCGTCGAGGCGTTGGACGGAGGGTTTTCGGCCTGGTACGTCAGGACGGCCTCGATGTCCGTGTTTTCCGGGAAGCTCTCGACGCCCTTGATGTAGGTCCGATCCCCGTCGAGCCGGCGGACCCGATATTCCTCCCGCGCCGCGCTCGGAATGCCCAGGGAGGGTACGTCGGAGGTGAACAGGTCCGTGACCTCCGCCACGACCCCGGTCGAATCCTCGTTGAGGGCCTCGATGGAGAACGACTGGATGATGGGCTCCAGGTTCGAGTTCTGGACGGCCTGGTAGACAGGGTCGTCCTCCTGGGCCATGTCCTCGTGGCTCACGACCCGCAGGTAGAGCTGGTCGCCACGGCGCTGCCAGCGCAGCACCTGGGTGGCGGTCTTCTCCCCCCCGTAGCCGAAGCCGTCGGGTGTCTGGGCCGCCCGCGAGACCATGAGCAGCTCCCGCCCGATCAGCGAGTCGGGAATCTCGACGTACAGCTTGCCGTCGAAGCGGTGCGTCGTGAGCAATCCGGGGTCGGTCCGGGCCGTATCGGGGACGACGTCGCCGAAGGGTTTGAGGCCGTTTTCCCCCGTCTCGTTCTGGGCCGGCGATTGGGCCTGTCCCGAGTCGTCCGGGGAGGGAGCGGTCGCGGACTGAGAGCTTGCGCAGCCTGCGAGGAGGCCGACCAGCAGGACCGCGGCGGTGAGCAGTGGGCCGCGGGCGGAGAATGTGGAAGACATGGCGCTACAGGGGGGAGGAAGGGCGTACAGAGAAAACGAAGGGCCGTCGTTCCGAGGTGGCGGCCCCGGCTCGTTGAAGAACGACCTGAGCCGATCACATAAAGCGACTCTCAGCCGACGAAAGCAAACGCCGAGCGGTGCGCTGCCGTGAATCGCACGCAGGAGGGATGAGTGGGAACGGGGACCGTGTCGAGCGGCGCAAAAGGGGCGGGCAAAGCGCCTGTGAAGTGCGCTCGTAGAAAGCCCTTTCAGCCCGCCCCAAACTGAACCCGGCCCCACAGACGGAGTTTGAAAACTTGCTGCCACTCGTGCCCGCAGATGTCAATTGTCCCTCCAACGCCGCCGGTCCCATGGCCCTCTTGTGTGACGCCATCATTTTTGATCTCGACGGTGTGCTCGTCGACTCCGACGCGGTCATCACGCGGCGGTGGAAGCGCTGGGCGGAGGAGCGGGGCATCCCGTTCGAGGAGGTCGAGGCCGTCCAGACGGGGCGCCCGGCGATCGAGGTGATCGAAGAGGTGGCCCCCCACCTCGATCCCGAGGCCGAGATCGACCGGCTGGGGGACGAGATGGCCGCCGATACGGAGGGAGTGGAGGCATTCGACGGGGCGAAGGCGCTCCTCGACCGCCTGCCGGAGGACCGGTGGGCCATTGCGACCAGTGGGCGCCACCGCACGGCCACTGCGCGGATGACGCACGTCGGCCTCCCGGAGCCGGAGGTGTTTGTGACGGCCGACGACGTGGAGCAGGGCAAGCCGGCTCCCGAGCCGTACCAGCAGGCCGCGACAGGGCTGGGCATCGATCCCGGGCGCTGCGTCGTGCTGGAAGACGCCCCGGCGGGGGTGGCGTCGGCCCGTCGAGCCGGCGCCTCGGTCCTCGGGGTGTCAACCTCAACGTCCCCCAATGCCCTCGCGGCGGCCACGGCGGTGATCCCCCACGTCGAGGCGCTTGACGTGCGTGCCGAGGAAGCCGGGCTCCGCGTGGATTGGCAGCACGAGGAGCAGGCGTGAGGGGCGAGCCACCCCCCTGCTTCGGGAGGCGTGACAGGCGGAGGCGAGGGCGTCTCTCCCAGTCTGCAACCGCTCCGTCGGGCGGGGGCTCGTCCTCGTTCCGCTGCGTGGGCCGGGCACGAGGCGGGAAAATGTCGTTCTTCGGAAGCGCGTGGACGACACGTGGGCTGAAACCCGCCGCTCGGCCCGCGGCTACAAGCCCTGCGGTAAATGTCTGAACGGGCGCCCTGGACGCGAATGCCGGACCTTCCGATCGACGATGTGCTGCCGAACCTGACGGCCGCTCTCCGTGAGCGGACGGAGGCGGTGCTTCAAGCCCCGACGGGCGCGGGCAAGACGACTCGCGTGCCGCTGGCCCTGCTGGGGGAGCCGTGGCTCGGGGACGACCGGCTCCTCATGCTAGAGCCGCGGCGGCTGGCGGCCCGCTCCGCCGCGCAGTACATGGCCCGGCAGCTCGGCGAGGATGCCGGGGAGACGGTGGGGTACCGGGTGCGTATGGACACACGGGTAAGCGCCCAGACCCGCATTGAGGTCGTCACGGAAGGGGTGCTCACGCGCATGCTGCAGGACGATCCGGCGCTAGAGGGCGTGGGGGCGGTGCTGTTCGACGAGTTCCACGAGCGCAACCTGCAGGCCGACCTCGGGCTCGCCCTCGCGCTCCAGGCCCGCGAGGTCTTCCGGCCCGACCTGCGCGTGCTCGTCATGAGCGCCACGCTCGACACCGGGCCCATCGCGGGCCTCGTCGACGATGCCCCCCTGATTCAGAGCGAGGGCCGCAGCTACCCGGTGGAGGTGCACTACGCCGACCAACCGATCAGCCCGGGCGACCGCCTCGCGCCCCCTGTGGCGGCGATGGTTCAAGAGGTGCTCCGTGACACCGAGGGGGACGTGCTCGTCTTTCTGCCCGGCGCGGGCGAGATTCGGCGCACCGAGTCGCGTCTGGAGGGCGACGTGCCCGGCGACGTGACCCTGCACCCCCTCTTCGGCAACCTCCCGCCGGGCGAGCAGGACGCGGCCATCGCGCCGAGCCCGGACGGGGAGCGCAAGGTCGTCCTGGCCACCGACATCGCCGAGACGAGCCTCACCATCGAGGGCGTCCGGGTGGTCGTGGACAGCGGCCTCCGCCGCGCGCCCCGGTTCGATGCCACGACCGGCATGACGCGCCTGGAGACGGTTCGCGTCTCGCAGGCCTCCGCCGACCAGCGCACGGGGCGGGCCGGGCGCGTGGCCCCCGGCACGTGCTACCGGCTCTGGACGAAGCGCACGCAGCACCACCTCGACCCGCACACCGCGCCGGAGATCGAGAACGCCGACCTCGCGCCCCTCGCCCTGGAGCTGGCAAAGTGGGGCACGCCCGACCCGTCGGCGCTCCGCTGGCTCGACCCGCCGCCCGACGACACCTACGAGCAGGCACAGGCCCTCCTGCAACGCCTCGGGGCCGTCGACCGCGACGGCACAATTACCGACCACGGCCGCGAGATGGCCGAGCTCGGGCTGCATCCCCGCCTCGCCCACATGCTCCTCAATGCGCAGGCACTGGGCCACGGGGCCGTGGCGTGCGACCTCGCGGCCCTGCTCAGCGAGCGCGACATCTTCAAGGGGCAGGGCGAGGCGCCGGACGTGGACCTCCGATTGCGACTGGAGGCGCTCCACCGCCTGCGCCGGGGCGAACGGCCCACCCCCAATCACGCCCGCAGCTACGTGGTCCCCTACGGCGCCGTCGGCCACGTCCGCAAGGTGGCCGACCACTGGCGGGCGAAGCTCGGGGTCGATCGGGAGGCTGAGGGCAACGTGGAGGTGGCGGGCCTGCTGACCGCCTTCGCCTACCCGGACCGCCTCGCGCAACGGCGCGAGGGGCAGAGCGGGCGCTTCCGGCTCCGCACCGGCCGTGCCGCCACGCTGCCGCGGCCCCAGCTGCTGTCGGATGCCGACTACCTCGTGGCGGCCCACGTGGACGCCCGCCGGCAGGAGAACCGCATCTTCCTGGCCGCGCCCCTCTCGGAAGACGAGATCGTCGACTACTTCGGCGACCAGATCGAGACCGAAATGAGGGTGGCGTGGGACGCCGAGCGGGAACGGGTGCGGGCCCGGCGCCGCGAGCAGCTCGGCGCCCTCACGCTCACGGAGGGACCCGTCGAGGCGCCCGACCCGACGGCGGTGGCCGAGGCGCTGGTGGAGGGCATCCGGGAGGCGGGGCTGGGCCTGTTGCCGTGGACCGACCACGCCCGTCAGCTCCAGCACCGCATTCAGTTTCTGCACCACCACCTCGGCGACGACTGGCCCGACGCACACGACGAGGCGCTGCTCGATACGCTGGAGGACTGGCTCCTCCCTCACCTGTACGGCCTGAAGCGGGCCGACGACCTCCAGCAGCTCAATCTCCCCCAAATCCTGCGCGATCCGCTCTCCTACGACCAGCGCGACCGCCTGGAGGAGTGGGCCCCCACCCACGTCACGGTGCCCAGCGGGTTTGACCGGGCCATCGACTACTCCGATCCCGAGGCGCCCGTCCTCGCGGTGCGCCTCCAGGAACTGTTCGGGCGCACCGAGACCCCGCGCATTGCCGACGGGCGCGTGCCCCTAACCCTTCATCTCCTGTCGCCGGCCCAGCGCCCGGTCCAGATCACGCAGGACCTCGAAGGGTTCTGGCGGGGCACCTACCACGAGGTCCGGAAGGACATGCGGGGGCGCTACCCGAAGCACTACTGGCCTGAGGACCCGATCGATGCCCCCGCGACCCACACTACGAAGGCACGAATGGACGCGGACGCGTAATGGGGAAGTACCCCGTCATTTTTCACTTCCGTCCCGCGCCGGTGCGGCGGCCCACGAAGCCCGGGTGTCGCTGGCGGTTGCGGTCGAAGAGGCGTGGGCACGATGCTGTCGCCGGCGGCCGGGGCGGGAACGATTGTCCCCATGCCACGATGGGGACGAAGAGGGCACGAAAGACACCGCTGTACGCGCCTCGGCGCGAGGGCAACCGCGCCGTTCGTGCACGCCCGCCGACTCCCGAATTCTAGCCCCAACGGTCGCCCGCGTCATGAGCACCTCCCCCGACGACAACCGCGTCTGGCGCGTTTTCTACACCCGGGCCCGGGCCGAAAAGAAGTGCGAAACCCGCCTCGACGAGCGGCGCATCGACGTGATGGTGCCGAAGAAGACGGAGGTGCGGCAGTGGTCCGACCGCACGAAGGAGATCACCGAGCCGCTCTTCCGCAACTACCTCTTCGCCCGGGTCGACGAAAAAGATCGCCTGCGCGTGCTCCGCACGAACGGCATCGTGCGCTGCGTGCACTTCGACGGCGAGCCGGCCCGCCTCCGCGAGGAGACGGTCGATCGGCTCCAGAAGGCCCAGGCGGTGCCCGAGCGGCTCTCGACGGCGGACCTCCGCCCGGCAGTGGGCGAGACCGTCACGATCACGGGCGGCCCCGAGCGCCTGCAGGGCCTGACGGGCAAGGTGCTGCAGCACCGGGGGCAGACCTACCTGCTGGTGCAGGTCCGAGCCGTGCGACAGGCCGTCAAGATCGAGGTCGCGGCGGACTGGGTGCAGACAACGTCCAACACGTAGCGATGGGGCCTGGGGGCGCCGGGCGATCGAGGCCGCCCCGGCACCCACGCGACGACGGTCCGTACGGGGGACGGAGTCGTATCAAAAACAGCGCTGCCCGTCCCGGTGACCGTCAATGTCGTCCTGCCCCTTCCGCTCGATCAGGCCTACACGTACCGCGTGCCGGAGGCCCTCGTCGGGGCGGCCCAGGCGGGGGCCCGGGTGCTGGTGCCGTTCCGCAACCGGCGCCTGACCGGCATCATCGTGGGCGAGGGGCCGGCGGCCGAGACGCTCGACTTTGACGTGAAGGCGGTCCTGGACGTGCTCGACGACGTGCCGGTATGCACGGAAGGGCTCCTCGACCTCACGAAGTGGATTGCCGACTACTACGTCTGTCCCTGGGGGGAGGCGCTGAAGGCGGTGCTTCCGGCCGGCACCACGGTCGAGACGGAGCACCGCCTGACCCGCACCGATGCCGCCCCGGACGCCTGGGCCGACCACGAGGTGGGACGGACCGTCCTTGAGGACCTGGCGGCGCACGGCGAGACGACCCTCGCGGCGGTCCGCAAGCGTGTGGGGCCCGCCGTGCCGCTCGCCCTCATCCGCCGCATGGCCGCCGACGATGTCGTGGCGGTGGAGACGACCCTCTCCGACGAGCGGGTGGCCCCCAAGACGGAAACGCACCTCCGCTTCGCCCCCGCGTTTCAGCACAAGGACGCCCCGGACGACCTGATCGAGCAGCTCCGCGGCAACAAGCAGCGGGCCGTGGTCCGGGCGCTGGCGGGCTTCCGGGCGGAGGGCACGCCCGAGCCGCGCCGGACCGACGTGATGGAGCGGGCCGACGCGTCGTACTCCACCGTCCGCAGCCTCGTGGAGAAGGGCATGCTGGAACTGGTGGAGAAGGAGGTGATGCGCTCGCCCCTCGATGACCTGCCCGCGCCCGACCCGCCGCCGGACCACGACCTGCTTCCGGCCCAGCAGGACGCCCTCGACGCCGTCACCGACGCGGTCGACGCGCACCGCTACGGCACCTTTCTGCTCCACGGCATCACGGGCAGCGGCAAGACGGAGGTGTACATCCGGGCCCTCCAGGCCGTTCGGGCGCGAGGGCGCACCGGCATTATCCTCGTGCCCGAGATCGCCCTCACGCCCCAGACCGTCCAGCGCTTCCGGGCGCACTTCGGCGACGAGATTGCCGTCCTCCACTCCCAGATGAACATGGGCGAGCGCTACGACGCGTGGCGCCGGCTGCGCACGGGAGAGGCCGCCATCGCCATTGGCCCGCGCTCGGCCGTCCTCGCGCCGCTGGAGGACCTGGGCCTCATCGTGGTGGACGAGGAGCACGAAGCCTCCTACAAGCAGTTCGATCCCGCCCCGCGCTACCACGCCCGGGACGTGGCGGTGATGCGCGCCCACCGCGCCGACGCGGTCTGCATCCTCGGCTCGGCCACGCCCAGTCTGGAGAGCACCATGAACGCGCGCTGGGGCAAGTACGAGCGGCTCGAACTGCCGGAGCGCGTGCCCGACGCCTCGGGAAAGACCGCCGCGCTCCCCGACGTTCGCGTCCTCGACCTTGCCCTGCAGCGCAAGAAGCATCAGCTGGACGGCGCCCTGGCCGATCCGCTCCGGGAGGCCATCCGCACCCGGGTGGATCGGGGCGAGCAGACGATTCTGCTCCAAAACCGTCGGGGCTACGCGCCGGTCCTGGAGTGCGAGGACTGCGGCTGGGCGCCCGAGTGCCAGAGCTGTTCGGTGAGCCTCACGCTGCACCGACACGATGGGGGGGAGCAGCTCCGGTGTCACTACTGCGGCTACGCCGCCCGCGTCCCGCGTCAGTGCCCGGAGTGCGGCGGGCGGGACATCCACCAGATCGGCACGGGCACCCAGCGGGTGGAGGCGGAGCTGGAGGAGGTCGTCCCCGACGCGACGATCCTCCGCATGGACCGCGACACCACCCGCGAGAAGCACGGCCACCACGACCTCCTCCGCCGATTCGAAAACGGCGCCGACATCCTCCTGGGCACGCAGATGATCGCGAAGGGGCTCGACTTCAGTCGGGTGACGCTGGTGGGGGTGGTCGACGCGGACGTGGGGCTCCTCTTTCCCGACTTCCGG
The DNA here is from genome assembly GCF_000013045.1 of Salinibacter ruber DSM 13855. Taxonomy (NCBI): domain Bacteria; kingdom Pseudomonadati; phylum Rhodothermota; class Rhodothermia; order Rhodothermales; family Salinibacteraceae; genus Salinibacter; species Salinibacter ruber. The sequence goes on along the minus strand of NC_007677.1, from coordinate 3,396,017 downwards.
GCGGAGGAGCGCACGTTTCAACTCCTCACCCAGGTGGCCGGGCGGGCGGGCCGGACCCGTGAGCTGGCCGGGGAGGTAATTCTCCAGACCCGCAACCCGGACCACATGGCCCTCCGCTACGCGCAGGAGCACGACTACGAGGGCTTCGCGGAGGAGGCCCTCGCCGAGCGTCGCGAGCTGGGCTACCCGCCCTTCGGGCACGTGGCGACCGTCGAGTTTCGGGGGCCGGACGAGGACCGGGTGGAGCGCCTCGCGGAGAACTGGACCGAGCAGCTGCGGCAGCACGCGGGGCCGGCCGGGGTGATGGGGCCCGAGCCCGCCTTCATTCAGCGCGTGAAGAAACAGCACCGGTACCGCACCCTCCTGAAGGTGCGGGGCGGCAGTCCAGGCCCCCTCCAGACGGCCCTGCGCCGGACGCGCGACGCCCACGGCGCCCCGCCCAATGGCTACCACGTCGCGGTCGACGTGGACACGCAGGACGTGCTGTAGCCCCATTGAGCCGAGGACGCCCGTGCACGAAACCGTCAAACCCGTGCACGATCTGTGCAAAGGCCGGACACAACAGCGCCAGATCTATGCATGGGTTTGCGCAATATCTACCAGCACCTTTGTCGTGGATTCGGCATCCTATAGGGGCGTCTCTGAAGGGGCCCTGTGGCGATGCGAACGGGGCCGAAGAGGCGCAGCACTCTCGTTCCGCTGGTCCAAAACGCCCCGTCCCGTGCCATGCCTGCTCGCGTGTCGAACGCGGTTTGTCTGCTCCTCCCGGTCCTCGCGTTGGGCCTTGTGCTCGGCGGCTGCGACGCGGCGGCCCCCGTGGGGCCGGACGCGGACGAGGAGGACGCCTCGTCGCTTTTCCAACGCACGAGCGACCTGGGAGCGCGGATGACCGGCCTCGGCAAGGCCGCCTCGCTGACCCGTGCGGCGTCCCCCGAACCGTCTTCGACGGACGGCCCGGCGCGCGTCGCGCTGGCCAGTGTGACCCGGGCGGCCCCGCCCCGCGATACGATGCGGGTCGGCGCCCTCACCCACGCGGACGGCACGATATACATCGGATACAAGACGCCGGGGGCGGCCTTCGGAGGCGGCATCGACCGCCTCGACGCGAGCGATCCGACCGCGCTCCTTGCCCCGAGCAGCCTTGGCAGCGACGTGATCGACGTGGAGGACGTGACGTACGACGGCGGGGAAGAGGCATTGTACGTGACCGGGGGGCTGCGCCCCTCCGCGTACAACGGGGGTCTGCGGGGCACCCCGGCCGCGTTGCTCACGGTCGACGGCATCGCGGCTCCGCGGGCGACCGTGGCGGGACTGCCCGGACCCGTCGGGACCGGCGTCGCCACTGCGCCGGAGAGAGACCGCGAGCACGACGTCTACGCCACGTCGGGGGAGGAGACACTGTCCCGATTCGACGCTGCCCTGAGCAACGCGACGCGGCGGGAAGCCGCTGGCACGGCGCTCGAATCGGTGGCCGCCACGCCGAGCGCGGTGTTCGCGGCCGACCGGGAGGGAGGGGTCTACGCGGGCCCGACTGCGGAGGGTGGATCCTTCGCGGAGGTGGCCGGCCTCGGCGACGGGCGTGTGGAGCAGTTGCGGGCGCGCAGCGGATCGGCCCTGAACGGGGGGCGCTTGTTTCTGGCGCGCGGGCCCCGCGGGCTGGCCGTCCTCGACGCGGAGAGCGGCGACGCGCTGTTCCGCCGGTCGGGCCCGGCCTACACCAGTGTCTCCCTGCACGAGAACGACCCGGCGGTGCCGAACGAACCGTCCGGGTTCGTATACGCCGCCCGCCCGGACGGCCGCCTCGACGTGTACCGGATCGGCGATCAGGGGCTCGACACGGACGATGTGAGCACCGGGCTCCGCATCGTCGGGACCATTGACCTTGCGAGACTGGCGGAGATGGAGGCCCCGATCCGTCAGGTGGTGGGCGTCGGCTGTCACGTCTACGCCGCCGGTGGGGACGGGGAAGTGGGGGCGCTGAAGATGGGCACGACGGAGGGCTGCGGACGCGGGGGGCACCAACTGCCCGCGGCGTCTGCCGACCGCGACGAGACGACCGAGCGAGAGGCGACGACGACGGCGGTTCTGGCCAACGACACGGACGCGGATGGGGGCCTCGACGCCTCGACGGTGCGGGTGCGGCGCACGCCGGCCCACGGAACGGTGCGCGTCGACGAGTCGACCGGCGAGGTGACCTACACGCCCGAGCCGGGCTTTACCGGGACGGACGAGTACACCTACACGGTGGCCGATCAGGACGGATGGACCTCCGGCGAAACCACGGTCACGATTACGGTGAAGGCGCTGGGACCGCCCCCTCCGCCGGGTGGGTGAGGACGTCGCCCCTATGCGACTGACTGGTGCACTTCGACGCGCGATGCGGCCTGGAGAGAGCGGCCGTGAGGCGTGAGTTGATCACGACACGTCCAGGCCGGCACAATGAATGCAGGGCTTCTTCCTCCACTCGCCGATCCACCGCCCGAGCTGCAGACTCGCCCATTGGTGCTCGTCGTGAACCGGAGCCCCGACCGTCGCCTGTTCCTGCAGAGGAGCCTGCAGGGGCGATGCCGCGTCGCCACGGCGTCGACCGGGGCGGAAGGAGCGATGCACCTGCGCCGCTGCTCCCCGCGGGCCCTCGTTGCCGGAAGGGCGTCCGGCAGGGCGGCACGGGAGGCCCTGGAGGCGGACCTTCAGGGCCCCGAGGCGCCCGCGACGTTGACGCTCTGGGTGACGCATCCGTCGCCCGAATGGGCCGACGCGGCCCTCCGGCATCCCTTTACCCGGGCCGATTTGCTTCAGGCCGTCGCTCACCTGCTTTCCGGTGGGACATCGTCGCCGGACAACGAGCAGGCCGGAACGGACGCGTCCCCAGACCGGTCCCCGCCGCGGCGGTAGCGTCGGCGGGGTCAGTCCGTCGTCCACACGCGGGTCGCGCGCGGCGGCAGGGACAGGGGCAGGGGGGACGAGGACGCCGAAAGCGGTGCGTTGGCGGAGGGCGGCCAGGCGGACGAGAGGGGTTTTGTGGGCAGGGCGGCCGCCTCAAGGGCGACCTGCACCGCGTCGGCGCCGGCGTTGAAGGCAACGAGGGCCGTCGCGTCGGCCAGTGTTCGCCGGAGCACGAGCGTCCGCCCGCTGGCATGCAGCACCTCGATGCGGCCCGTGCGCAGCACCTCGTGTCGGTGGCGCAGGGCGGTGGCCGCCTGGTAGAACGAGAGCAGGTCCGTGTCCCAGTCTGCGTCGTCGCGCGGAAACGCCTCGCGGCAGTGGGGGTCTCCCGCGGCCGAGAGCCCAATCTCGTCGCCGTAGTAGATGCAGGGGGCGCCGGGCATCGTCATGAGAAAGAGGACGGCCTGGCGGAACGCGGCGGGGTTGTTGTTCAGAATCCACTGCGCCCGGGCCATGTCGTGGCTGTCGAGCAGATTGAGCTGGGCACAGGTGGCCTCCCACTCGTAGAGCGCCAGGAGCCGGTCCAGTTCGTCGGCGAAGGCCGGGGCGTCGATCGGGTCGAACGTGAGGTGGGCCTTCGAGTAGTCGCGCAGCGACCCGGCCCCAAAAAAGCCGAGGGTGGCGTCGAGCAACGGGTAGTTCATGAGGCCGTCGAACCGGTCGCCCTGGAGCCAGGCCGGGGCCTCGTCCCAGATTTCGCCCACGAGGTAGGCCTCAGGATTGGCGTCCTTCACGACCGTGCGGAAGGCTTCCCAGAAGCCATCCGTCTCAATCTCGCGGGGCACGTCGAGGCGCCACCCGTCGATCCCGAACGCAATCCAGTGCCGAGCCACGTCCAGGAGAAAATCCTGTACCGGCGGGTGGTCGGTGTTGAGCTCGGGCAGGGCAGGAATGTCGTACCAGGCCGCGTAGTTGTGAGGCTGGTCGGAGGCGTAGGGACGGAGCGGCCAGTCCTCAATCTTGAACCAGTCGACGTAGGGCGAGTCGGGCCCGTTTTCGAGGACGTGGTGAAACGGCCAGAAGCCGCGACTCGCATGGTTAAAGACGCCGTCCAGGACGACCCGCATGTCTCGGGCATGGGCCGCGTCGAGCAGTGCGCGCAGGGCGTCGGTGCCGCCCAGCAGGGGATCCACCTCGTAGTAGTCGTAGGTATGGTAACGGTGGTTGGCTGCCGAGGCGAAGATGGGATTCAGGTAGAGGGCCGTCACGCCCAGGGCGTCGAGGTAATCGAGCCGGTCGACAATCCCGTAGAGGTCGCCGCCCTGAAAGCCCTGTTCCGCGGGCGGTGTGCCCCATGGTGTTAGCTGTACCGCCTCCTGCGCCTCCACCGCGCCGCTCCGGGCGAAGCGGTCGGGGAAGATCTGATAGAAGACGGCGTGCTTGGCCCAGTCGGGAGTGGTCATGCGTCGTCGAGGGGGACTACGCCGTGTCGGAGTCGACACAGCGGCGGAGGAGGGACCGAGCGTGCTGCCGCTCGGCGTCGTTGATGGTGTGGCCCAGTCCCTCGTAGATGCGGGAGGTGACGTCCGCGTTCAGGGCCCGCAGCACATCGGCGGTCTCCGCCACGCGGGCCCGAGGGATGTAGGGATCCTGGTCGCTGCAGCCCAGAAAGACCGGGGTGGCGTCGAGAGAGCCTTCGTAGTCGAACGAGGCACCGTCGGGGCCGATGAGGCCGCCGCTGAGCCCCACGACGCCGCCGTACCGCTGCGGGGTCTGGGCGGCGTACGTGGTGGCGAGGCAGGCGCCCTGCGAGAATCCGAGCAGGACGGTGCGGGCGGGGCCGATGCCGGCGTCCGCCAACCGGCCGAGCACGTCGCCGATGGTCGCCAGGGCCGACGCGAGCTCCGGCTCGTTCTGGTCGCGGGGCGCCATGAACGACTGGGGGTACCACGAGCGCATTCGGGCCTGGGGGGCAAGGTGGGCGATGTCCGGTACGTCGAGGTCGTCGGCGAGCTGCAGCATGCCCTGGGCGGAGGCGCCGCGCCCGTGCAGGAGCACGAGGCCGGCCTGCGCGTCGCCGATCGGGGCGCCGTCGGTGTGGACGGGCTGGTCCTGGTGGATGGCGTCGGTGCTCATCGGAAGAAGAGGGGAGGGAGAGAGGACCGGCAGTGTTAGGGAGCGGTGAGCGTGGGGAGGGCGCTCTCCAGGTCGGCGCGGCGCGGCTCGAGGTGCTCCGGCAGCACGAGGGACTGGCCGAGCTCCGCCTCGTCCTCGTCGACGTAAAAGCCGGGCCCGTCCGTGGCGATCTCAAAAAGCAGCCCCGATGTCCGGTCCGGGTCGCGGAAGTAGACGGAGCGGAAGTAGTGGCGGTCCTTCACGTCGGTCACCTGGAGGCCGTGCTCCCGCAGGCGGGACTGCCACGCTCGTTGGGCCGCGTCGTCCGGGGCCCGGAAGGCGATGTGGTGCACGGTGCCCCGGCCCATGCGGCCGGACGGGTGTCGGTCGCGCACGAGCAGATCCACCGCGGTGCCGACGCCCGGTTCGGGGCCCTGAAGACGCACGAGGTCGCCGTCCGTGCCGGCCCGGGTCCAGCCGAACACGTCCGTGAAGAGCTCCGGGGTGCGGTCGTCGGCAAAGACGGGCAGGACGGGCGCGTGGAGCCCCCGGATCGCGAGGCCGGCGGGGACGGGGCCGTTGGTCCAGGGCGCGGCGTCCCCGGCGGCGTCGGTGGCCACCAGTGCCAGCGGCAGGCCACTTGGGCCCGAAAAGTGGAGGTGTGGTTCGCCGAAGCGAGTCTTCAGCTCCGGCTCGATGCCGTGCGCGTCGAGGTGGTCGCGCCACCCGGACAGAGCGTCCTCGGGCACGGCAAACGTCACGGTCCGCACCATGCCCGCCCCGCCCCGTCCGCTCGTCGCTTGCGGCCAGGGGAAGAAGGTCAGCGTGGTGCCGGGATGGCCCGAGGCGTCGCCGTAGTAGAGGTGGTGCGTGGTCGGGTCGTCGAAGTTGACGGTCGTCTTGACCCGGCGCAGGCCGAGCACGCCCGCGTAGAAGTCGAGATTCTCCTGGGCGTCGCCGGACAGGGCCGTGATGTGGTGAACGCCGGGGAGCGAAGCGTCGGGCATCGGGAGGAGACGTCGAGATGAAGGGGGCTCGATCCCTCACGCCGCCGAGGGGGCATCGGTTTGATCGGCGATGGCCAGTGTACAACGGCTCGCGCACACGAGTTGATCGTCTGCGTTTCGGATTTTGACCTCCCACACCTGTGTGGTGCGCCCGGTGTGGAGGGGGGTGGCCGTGGCCGTCAGCGTGCCGTCCCGCACGGGGCGCACGTGGTTGGCATTCACCTCGAGGCCCGCCGCCGCTCGTCCGTCCGGCGCCGCCAGGAAGCCCCCGACGCTGGCCGCCGTCTCGGCCAGAACCACGCTCACGCCCCCGTGCAACAGCCCGAACGGCTGATGGTGGTCGGGCGTGACCGGCATGGTCGCGACGACGCGCTCGGGGGTGGCCGTCTCGATCGCAATGTCGAGCAGGTCGGCGACGCCGCCGAGGTTGTCGGGCAGGGAGGGCATTGCGGGGCGCACCCGTGAGGCAGAGGGCGGGCTCCTCACGGATCACGCATGGATCACGGAAGAGGAGCGACAGGGAGCGGCCGACGATTAGTCCTCAAACGCCGTGACCGCAATCGTGGTGTTGTGGCCGCCAAACCCGAAGGCGTTGGTGAGGGCCGCCGAGACGTCGCGTTCCACCGCCTCGTTGGGCGTATAGTTGAGGTCACAGTCTTCGCCCGGCGTCTCGTGGTTGATTGTGGGGGGCACGCGCCCGTCGCGGATCGCGAGGATCGACGCGATGGCCTCGGCCGTGCCGGCGGCGCCGAGCATGTGGCCGGTCATGCTCTTGGTGGCGGACAGGTTGAGGGCAGGGGCGTGATCGCCAAACACCTGCTTCACGGCGTCGGACTCGATCACGTCGCCGACGGGGGTGGAGGTGGCGTGCATGTTGATGTGCTGCACGTCGGTCGGGGCCAGGCCGGCGTCGTCGAGCGCCTTGTCCATGGCCAGGGCGGCCCCCCGTCCGTCCGGGTCGGGGGCGGCGTAGTGGTGGGCGTCGTTTGACTTCCCCACGCCCGCCACCTCGGCGTAGATGGTGGCGTCCCGTTCGCGGGCGTGCTCCAGCGTCTCGAGCATGAGGGCGCCGGCCCCCTCGGCGGGCACGAACCCGTCCCGGTCCGCGTCGAACGGGCGGCTCGCCTTCGTGGGCGCGTCGTTGCGGGTCGACAGGGCCCGCATCGAGGCGAAGCCCCCGACGCAGAGCTCATTGATCGAGGCCTCCGTGCCGCCCACGAGCATGGCGCGGGCGTGGCCCTGGCGCAGGAGCAGGAGCCCGTCGGTAATGGCGTCGTTGCCGGTGGCGCACGCGCTCACGACGCAGTGGTTGGGGCCGCGCAGCGTGTGCTCCATGGCGATCAGGCCGGCGGCCATGTTGCTGATCATCATGGGCACGAAGAAGGGGGAGATGTGCCGCGCCCCGTTCTCGTCGAGGTCGAGCACCGAGTCGACGAACAGGTCGCTGCCGCCCACGCCCGTGCCGAAGATCACCCCGATGTCGTCCCGCGTCTCCGGGGCGAGGGCGTCGGTGTCGAGGTCCGCGTCGTCGAAGGCCTGTTGGGCGACGGCCAGGGCGTACTGGCTGAACGGGTCCTGGCGTTCGGCCAGCTTCGCGTCCATGTAGTCGGTGGGGTCGAAGCCCGAAATCTCACACGCGATTTTGGTGCGGACGTCCGACGCGTCGAATTTGGTGATGGGGCCCGCCCCGCTCCTGCCGGCCAGGAGGCCGTCCCAGAACTCATCGACGGAGTGGCCAAGCGGCGTGAGGGCCCCGAGGCCGGTAACGACGACGCGGCGAGAGGGAGCGGTAGAATCCATGAAGCAGGCAGGCTGGTCGGCAGTCAGTGCGGGGCGACGCGAGCGCAGCGGGGCCCTGCAGCGATGCCTCACGGGCAGGGCCGACGCTCGCAGGCGACGAGGCCGTGTGGGGAGAAAAGACCGTGACGGGGAACAGCCCCCGCCACCAAGGGAACACACGTCGATGTGCCCGAAACAGCGCCTATACCTCCAGACACTGTTTTTGCCCTCGGAACTGTGTAGTGTATCGTCCCACCTGCTCCGAAACAAGGGGTTCCGATGGGGTCATGCGGATTTAACCAAGTGGATCGGGGGGCAGACGCGGGCGTCGGCGACCGTCGAACCGGCTGGTCCCCAAGCGTTCACTCGGCTTTCTTCTGAACTTTGCGTTCTTATATTGGGGGTGACGGAGCACCGGTCGGGCCACGTGCGTGCTCCCGGCTCCGTATGCTCTCTCACCCGACCCTTCACGAGCTGAATTCCGATACGCAATGTCTACCCGTTCTGCCTTTCGCTTTGATCCCCGGGCCATCGTCGGGTCCTTCCTTACCGGTGTGGTGTTCGTTGTTCTCTTCACCTGGATGACCGGAAATGCGCTTGGTGCGCCCACTTTCCCCCTGCTCGCCATGATCTCCGGCTTCATCCTCGCGGGGGCGACCTACGGGGCCCTGAGCGAGGGCGAGACGGTGCTGGAGCCGGCCCTGGCCGCGGTGCTGGTGGCCGTCGCGGCCTACTTCATCATCTCGGCACTCGGGCTGCAGGCGTTCGATCCCCTCGTGAGCGACGGGGCGTTCACGTACACGATGGTCGTTGCCTTCCTCAACGGGCTCGTCCTGACGTTTGGGGGGGCATGGGCCGGGGAGACGCTGCAGCGGACCTACGCCGAATCGGAGTCCGCGGCGCTGTCCTGGGACTGGGTCATGGCCGGCACCATCCTCGGGTTCGCCGTGAGCCTGTTCCTGGTGAACTTCGTGATCTGGGTCTTCGGCCTCTTCGGCAACCCGGCGGCCGCCATCGACGCGCCCTACGCCTGGGTGATGCTGCTCGTCGTCTTTCTGGGGCTGGAGGCCACCGGGTACGTCTGTGCGTTCCGCTCGCCGGGCGACACGTCGTACGAGGCGGCCGTCGCGGGCCTCATCACGCTCGTTCTCCTGATCGATGTCTTCGTCGTCGCGCTCGGCGGGGCCAACATCCTCTCCTACGGGCGCATGGCCCTCGTCCTCGTCATTGGCCTCGTCGCGTCCCTCGTGGGGGGGTACATTGGGGAGCGGAAGCAGGCGCAGGTGGAGTCGGGGCGCCCGTCCGAGGCGTAGCCGCACCGGGCCGGCGGCCCTCGTCGGGGCCGAGCGGCTACGGGAACGCCGCGAAGGCCGGGCACTCGTCCGGGGCGAGCGAGGGCGGGCACTGAATCGTGACGTCCCGGGTGGCCTTTACGTAGCTGGCAAAGACGCCGGTGCCGCCCTCCACGTCCTCGATGACGTTCGGAATCTCCCCGGGGCCGAGCCCGCCGCCCGGCCCGCCCGGCGACTGGGCCTGCTGGGAGCGGATGAGGTTGAACAGGTTGTCGTCGATGACGTGGACGCCGATCTCGTTCGGGCCGTAAAACGCCACGGAGATCCACGGCAGGTCCGTCGTGATTCGGCCGTTCGCGTCGCGGGTGAAGTTTGCCTCGTTCCGGACGCCCGAAGAGGTGGTGCGGTAGGTGCGAATGCTGTCTTCATCCGGGGTGTAGAGGTCTGCGTAGAACGGCGTCAGGCCGCGGGCCAACTGGGACGCCGGCCGCCCGAAGTCGGCCAGCGAGGTGGCGGTGATCACGAGCACGGCCTGCTGCTCGCGGTCGCTCGCCGGCGGGGTGATGGTGAAGGAGGGCTGCCGGGTGGTGTCCCCGTGCACCGCCGTCGTGTTCGTGGCGTCCACGATCGAAATCGTGTCCGGCACAGTGGTGGTCGCGGAAAGGTTCGTTCCGTCCGGCGTGGTGACGGACAGCTCGTAGGTCGCGCGGGGCCGCACTCGTGACGAAGTGTCGGGCCGGTATAGGCCCGGCTCCTGCTCGGTGAAGCCGATCGTTTCGGCGGGCGTCCCCCCGTCGCTCAGGCGGTGTACCTCCACGGTGGCCCCGCGCACGGCCGTCTCGGACGCCACGTAGGCCTCGTTCGTGCCGACGCTACGGGTGAGGCGAATCGGGGACATCGCGGCGCCGCCCTGCAGGTAGGCCTCCACGACGACCTGCGTCTCGGGGGTGGGGGCGGTCGTGTCGCAGCCGATGAGCCCGGCCGCGAAGAGCACGGGCAGGAGGGGAAACACCAGACGGCGCATGAATGCAAATGGGCAATTGGGGGGCACGAGACAGGACGCGCCGGGTCAGAACGTGAGGGAGAACGAGACATTCGGCACCGGAATGGGGATCTGGGGCGTTACGTTTCGGTCGAGCGTGCCGTCCGACTCGTTCTCGAACTGGTAAAACCAGACGTTGCGCCGGGCATAGGCGTTGATGGCCTGCAGTTGCAGTTCATACTCGGCGATCCCAAAGAACTGCCCCGTCCGGGCCACGCCTACGTCGAGCCGGTGATAAGGGGGCAGGCGCGCGTTGTTGAAGGGGCTCACGAGTACGTTTTGGGCCCCTCCCACCCCCGGACTGAACGAAAAGGGACTGTCCACCAGCTCGTAGCGCTGCTCGGGCCGCGTGTAGGCCTGGCCGGTGGCGTAGTTGAAGGTGCCAGACACCCGCCACTGGTCGGTGAGGTGGTAGTTCAGGGCGAGCGTAAGCTCGTGCGTGCGGTCGAAGTTGGGCGGGTAGTACTGCGGCGGGCCTCCCTCGGACCGGTTGATGTTTGGGAAGCGCCGCTCGGTGCGGCTGAGGGTGTAGCTCAGAAAGCCGTTCAGGCGGCCCTCCGGGCGTCGGATGAGCACCTCCGTGCCGTAGGCCCGCCCGTCGCCCACCTGAAACCGATCGGCGTACGGGACGCCCGCCGGGTCGGGCAGAAAGGGGTCCAGCTCGAACAGGTCCCGCATGGTGCGGGCGTAGCCCTCCACTTCCAGCCGCCACGCGTCGCCCAACTGGGCGTTGACGCCCAATGCAATTTGGTCTCCGTAGGAGGGGAGCAGGCCCTCGTCGGTCATGAGCCAGGAGTCGAAGGCCGTGAAGAGCTGACTCGTCTCCAGCGTCAGGAACTGGTGGTAGCGGCCATAGGCGGCCTGCAACTGTACCGACGACGTAAGGTCGTGCTCGACCGAGAGCCGGGGGGCAAGCCGCAGGTAGTCCCCCTCCGAAAAGTAGGTCGCCCGTAGTCCCCCCCGGATCGTCCAGTCCGAAGTCGGGGTGTAGGTGTCCTTCAGGTACAGGGCCGCCTGCTCGCCCTGCAGGCGCTGGTTGAAGGTTTCGTCTCCGTCGAACGTGCTCCGCAACTGGAACGTGAGGCGGCTGGCGTGCAGCCCGGCCTCCACGGTGTGTTGGTCCCCGGGCACGTACTCCACGCCCGCCTTGAGGGACGCGTCGCTGACCTCGTTCGTCTGGGTGAAGCGGGTCCCACCGAGCTCGAACACCGGCGTGCTCGCGTAGCGGGAGCCCGCGACCGTGAGCGTCGAGAACAGCCGGTCGGAGAAGAGGTGGGTCCAGTCGGCGCTGAGGGTCCGGTTGCCGTAGTCGACGTCGAACTCCTGCCCGTCGCCGGGCCGCAGGAAGAGCTGGTCCTGCCCCCCATATACGGCCAGCGAGAGGTCATCGTCAGGCCCCGCGTCGTAGGTGGCCTTCGCGTTCACGTCGTAGAAGTAGAAGGTGTCAGGGAGCCCGTCCACGTCGTCCAGGGCCGCAAGCAACGGCTCGAGGGTGGAGCGGCGCACGGCCACCATGTAGGAGCCCGCGGGGTCGTCGTCGCTGCCGCCGTAGGGCCCCTCGATGTAGCCCCGGGTCGCCAGTGTGCTGAGGCTCAGTCCCCCGGTGGTCTCGCGCCGATTTCCGTCCTTGTTGTAGATGTCGACCACGCTCCCCAGCCGCCCCCCGTACTCGGCCGGGTAGGTGCCCTTGTAGAGCTGTACGTCCTTGATGGCGTCGGGGTTGAACGTGGAGAAGAACCCGAAGAAGTGGGTCGGGTTGTAGACGGTCGTGCGGTCGAGCTGGATGAGGGTCTGGGCCGGCCCGCCGCCCCGGATGTACAGATTGCTGGAGTAGTCCGAGGCCGTGGTGACGCCCGGCAGCAGCGCGAGGGAGCGGAAGACGTCCGGCGTCAGGACGGATGGGAGCTCGGTGATCGTCGCGACGGGGAGCTTGTCCACCCCCATGCGTTGCTCGCTGGCGTCGTCCTGCTCGCCGGTCACGACGACCTCCTCCGTCTGCAGGTCGGCGGGCGCGAGTTCCACGTCGAGGCGCGTCGTCTCGCCGGCCGTGAGGGTGATTGTCTCCGTGCGGGTCTGGTAGCCGAGGTAGGAGAATACGATGGTCTGCGTGCCGGGCGAGAGGCCCTGGAGCGTATAGTAGCCGTCGTTGTTGGTGGCGGCGCCGCGGCCGGTGCCCTCGACCACCACGTTGGCCTGGAGCAGGGTTTCCCCGGTCTCGGCGTCGCGCACGTACCCGTTCAGGGCGGCACGCTCTTGGGCCAGCGCGGGGGGCGCGAGGCGCAGGGCGACGGCGCAGAGGCCGAGCAGGACGGCGACACGAACGTGGCGCATGCGCACGGGGAATTTGGAAGGGAGAGTCCGGCCGTCCCAACAGATCAGTCCGGCGTGTGGTGCCGCGGGCCGGCTGGGGGGGGGGCGGCCGTCCCCGTCCATGAGGGCTGTGACGCCGCCGGACGTGCGGCTAGCGCTTCTCGCCGACCAGCGGGTAGCCCGCCTGCCGCCACCCGGCGTAGCCGTCCTCGAAGTCGATCACGTTCGTGTAGCCCTTCTCCTCCAGGGCGTGGGCCGCCTTGAGGGAGACGTCGCACCCCGCGTTGGCGCAGTACACGACGACGGGCTCGTCCGTGTTGGGGACGAGCGCCTCCACCCGGTCGATCTCGTCAACCGGAACGTTGACGGAGCCCGGAATGTGAGTCGCCACGTGGGCCTTTCGCGGCAGGGCATTGATGAGAACCGGTGGGTGCTCCCCTTCAAGTTTGTCTTTGAGGTCGTCGGCGGAAATGGTGGCCAGCGTATCGGACATGTTTTACGAAACGGCGGGACAAGAGAACGACGAAAGTGTATCTGTGCGCAGTGCTTCAAAATTAGCGGCGTCCGGCGTAGGGTCTTCCGTAATCGCAGGGAGAGGAGGCGTTACACGTCTTCAACGAATTTCCGGAGGGGGGGCGGATCCGCCCGCCAGGGCAGTCGTTGGGCGCCGCCGGTTCGTCGTTGCACTCATTCTTGCCTTCGTATGCGTTCCGTTCGACTGCTTCTTCCGTGCCTTCTTGCTCTGTTGATTGTCGCGCCCGTGCGGGCCCAGGACACCTCCGACGTGGCGTTTCGCGTGCAGATGGCCGATAGCGTCGTGGTGACGGCCTCCCGCGTGGCCTCGGCGGCGCAGGAGACGGGGCGCCGCGTGAGCGTGTACACGCAGCGAGACATCCAGTCCCTCTCCGTCAACAGCGTGGATCAGCTGCTCAACGTCGCGGCGGGGCTCGACGTGAAGAGCCGGGGCGGGTTTGGCGTGCAGAGCGACCTCACGATGCGGGGCTCCACGTTCAACGGCGTCCTTCTCCTCCTGGACGGGGCGCGCATCAACGATCCGTACACGGGCCACTTCTTGATGGACCTGCCGGTGCCCCTCTCGGAAATTGCCCGCGTGGAGGTGCTCCACGGCCCGGCGACGGCCCTCTACGGCCCCGATGCCCTCGGTGGGGTGGTCCACCTCATCACGAAGACGGCCCTCCGCAGGGAGGACGTCCGGGAGGATGGCCCCGCGGCGCGGGTTGACAGCCGGTACGGAAAGAACAATTTCTACGACATGGGCGCCGCGGCCCGTACCGCAGGGAACCGGACGACCGTGAGCGCGGCGGCCTCGGTGCAGGGAAGCGACGGCCGGCGTGTGTCGGCGGCCCCGCCGCCGGGGGGAAGCAATCTCTCAAGCACCGTGCAGACGGACTTTGAGCGACGGACGGCCACGGCGGCCGTGTCGCGGGACCTTGAGGGCGCGACGCTCTACACCCGAGCCGGGGTGGACGATCGCGAGTTCGGCGCCTACCACTTCTACACGGATTTTGCCACGGATCGGGCCCGGGAGGCAACCTCCACGTTCTGGCTCCAGAGCCGGCTGTCGAGCTCCGGGGCAACGAACACGCCCTGGCAGGTGCAACTCTTCGGCAAGCAGCACCGCGACCGGTACACGTACAATCCCGACGTGGGCGCTAACACCCACATCAGCCGTCGCCTCCGGGTGCAGGGGCAGGGGTCCCACACGTGGAACAGCGTCCGGGTGACCGGCGGCGCCTCCGCCGGGCTTCGCGGGGTCGACAGCAATCGGGATGGGGTGCACGGCGACCAGTCCGTCGGGGCCTTCGTGAGCCTGCGCTGGCGCGCCACCCCCCGCCTCACGGTCAATCAGAGCACGCGCGTCGACTACGACCCGACGTACGGGGCGGAGCCGACGCCCCAGCTCTACGTGGCCTACAACCTTGGGCCGGCGACGCTCCGTGCGGGTGGGGGGCGCGTGGTCCGGGCGCCCAACTTCCTGGAGCGCTTCATCGATTCGCCCAGCAACCAGGGCAACGCCGACCTCACGGCCGAGACCGCCTGGTCGGGGGAGGTTGGCGTGGACGTGCGCCTGCCGGCGAATCTGTCGCTCTCCGCGACGGGCTTCCACCGCACCACCGACAACGCCATCGATTACCTCCGGAACGAGGCGGAATCGGTGTTTGAGGCCCAAAATCTGGACCGCACTACCACCACGGGGCTCGAAACTGAGCTGTCGTTCGACCGAACCCTCGGTGCCGTGGGCGTAAGCCTCGATGCGGCCTACACGCTCCTCGACGCCAGCCTCGACGGGCAGGAGCCCCCTTCCGCTTACAAGTACGGCCTCGATGCGGCGCGCCACCAACTACAGGGCAGTGCGTCGGTGCGGGCCGGGGCCGTGACGCTGGGGCTGCAGGGGCTGTGGAAGGATCGGCTCCGCGACGCGCCCCTGGCGACCGACCGCTACGGGGTGGTGCACGGGCGGCTGGCCTATAACACGCGCCTCTCCGGCGCCCGCACCACGCTGTCCGTCGAGCTCCGCAATGCCTTCGACCGGCAATACAGCGAGATCTTCGACGCGCCGATGCCGGGCCGTACGCTCCTGGTCGGGGCGGAGGTGGCGCTGTAGCAACGGCCGCGGCGGGCGGCTCGCGAACGCCGTGCGGCATCGCATCGGCCGTGCCATGGGCATCAGGCCGCCGTGCTCATCCATGCGCCCCACAAGAGATGCTGGTAGAGTGGTACGGGTGGGGGGAGGCCCGCGTCGGCGACGATTTGGTGTAGCGTCGCCGGGCGGACGAACGAGATGCCCTCGTCGACGCGTTCGAAGGCCCGTGCGGCCGCATCTGCCTCCATCCGGGCGCCGGTCTGCTCCCGCCAGGCGGCCCAGAGAGCGCGATACGCCTCGTCGGACGTCGGGCGGTAGAGGTCGGCCCACACAAGGGGCGCGTCAGGGCGGAGCCACCCGGCGAGGGCGTGGAAGTACCGCTGCTTCGCCGCGTCGCCGTCGATAAAGTGGGCAACGAGGAGCGACGTGGCGGCGTCGAAGTGCCGTGGAAACGATGCGTCCTCAATCCGATCGCAGACGTACTCGACCCGGGGGCCAGCCCTGCTTCGGCGACGCGCGACCGACACCGATCTAACATATCGGGCGACGGATCGACGGCGGTAAACTGCCACCGTGAGACGTTCCGTCCCATCGTCACGATTTCCGCGCCGGTGCCCGCCCCGACGACGAGCAGGTGCGCGTCGTCGGGGAGGCGGGCGGCCAGCACAGACGCAACGGTGGACTGGAGCAGGTCGTAGCCGGGCGCGAGGCGCCGAATGCGGTCGTCGTACGCCGCGGCCCGCTCTGCGTCGAATCGTTGGGGCGAGTCATTTTTGGGCATGGGGCGCACACAGGATGCCGGACGGACTTACGAGGACTGATCGAGGCCGCTCCATTGCGACGGGGTGGGCGAGACGTGGTCGCGAAGCACGTCGCGGGCCCGTCGGTCGTCTGCGGTTCCCCCCACGGCCCGCATCCGTTCCCGGAGTGAATACATCGACCAGGCGCCCTGAAGAAGGACGTGGAGCGTGCGGAGCGCCGGTTCAGAGAGCGTGATGGAGACGGGTCCGGCGTCGGTCCCGGCCTGGAGCTCCCACCGGTCCTGTCCCTCGGTGTCGCGCACGGTTTCCCAGGCGTGTTTGATCGTATCGGTCAGCACTTCCAGCTCCTCCTCGTCCACCAGCAGCGTGTGCTCGCGGAAGGTGATCTGGATGCGATCGCAGCATGCGCACTGCAGGACGTCGCCGTAGCGGGTTTCGAACAGGCGGTCGGGGCCGTGGAGGTTGTGCATGGATGTGTGAGGAGTGAGGGGGGGAGTGTGGAGAGTGTGGAGGGACGTGGGGGCGGGACTACGGCGTAGACGGCAGCGCCTCCAGGATGGAGCGCCAGTCGGCCCGTTCCGACTGGCCGCTCTTGCGCTCGCCGAAGAGGCGGGCGATGACGTCGCCGTCCGCGCCCATCAATTCCAGGGACGTAACCCGGCCGTCGGTCGTGGGCTTCCGTACCACCCAGGCCTGGTCGATCCTCTCCTCATTGAGGCGGAGCCGGAAGTCCGGGTCGCGCACGTTGTACCACGGCGGCGTGGCCTTGAGCGTCTGAACGGGCCCGGTGTGGATCTGGAGGCAGCCTGGGCTCCCCACGAACACCATGATGGGGGTCTCCTGCTCGGCGGCGGCCCGGAGCGTGTGGCGCAGGGCCGTGTCCGGCACGCGGCGGGTGAAGCGCCCCTCGCCCAGCCGTAGGGCCTGCTCCCGAGAGACGTCGTGCTCGCTCAGGAGCGGAAAGAAGTCGTGCGTGTCCTCCAGTTCGCCCCACGCGTGCAGAAACCCCTCCACGTCGATGTCTGCATCGGGCGTCTCTGCCGTGTCGGCCTCGACCGGCGTGACGGACTGCTCCGGCGACTGGTCGTCGTGGCGGTACGCGTCGACGAGCGCGTCGTAGGCATCGCGGTCGCTCTCGCCGGTCAAGAACACCTTGTGGACCGCGGTGCCGTCGCGGTCAAAAAATTGGAGGCTTCGGCGCCCGCCGTCTCGCTCCCCGTTCGGGGGCGTCTCGACGGCGAAGCCGAGGTGCCAGTGGTCCATGAACAGGCGCAGGTCGATGTTGTCCTCCAGCACGAGCCCCAGGCCGTGGGGGTCGGTAAACTCGACGTCGCGGTACACCCCTGTCTTCTCGTGCACGGCGGCGTCGTTGCGGGTGCGTGCCATCACCGGGCCGAGCGTGTGGAGGCGGCGCA
The DNA here is from genome assembly GCF_000013045.1 of Salinibacter ruber DSM 13855. Classification (NCBI taxonomy): domain Bacteria; kingdom Pseudomonadati; phylum Rhodothermota; class Rhodothermia; order Rhodothermales; family Salinibacteraceae; genus Salinibacter; species Salinibacter ruber. The sequence continues at coordinate 3,378,805 of NC_007677.1, read as the reverse complement.
GGAGGCCGCGCCAGCCGCCGCGGAGGCGCGTGACGTGCTCGCCGCAGCCGGTGGCGACGAGCTCGGCCTCGCTTGCGCCCATCCGGGCCGCGGCGGTGCGGGGTTGGACGTCGGGGGGGTTGTCCTGAACCGCATTCCAGCGCTGTTTGAGGTCGGCGGCAGAGGGGGGAGACGTAGGCATGGTCGCAGTGGGGAGAGATTGTCAGAGAGAGTTGGGATCGGACACCGTCGCCCCGGCCTCGGCGCCGTCGGGGACGATGAGGGGGCACGACTGCGTGGGGTGCGCGAGAACGCACACGGGCCACCCGAACACCTCGCGGATGCACGGGGGCGTGAGTACCGATGCGGGGGCGCCCTGGGCGTGGACGCCGCCGTCCGCCATCACGACGACGTGGTCGGCAAACTGCGCCGCGAGGTTCAGGTCGTGCAGGATGGCGAGCACGCCGGCCCCCTGGTCCGCGAAGGCGCGGGCCGTGCGCAGCACATTCTGCTGGTGGGCGAGGTCGAGGCTGGCGGTGGGCTCGTCGAGCAGCAGGTATCGGTGTCCGTCGTCCGGGGGCGTCCAGATCTGCGCCAGCGCCCGCGCGAGGTGGACGCGCTGCTGCTCGCCGCCGGATAGGGTCGGGACGTCGCGATCCGCGAAGCCGGCCATTGCCACGGCGTCGAGGGCATCCTCGGCGATGGCCCAGTCTTCCGGGCCCTCCCGGCCCTGCACGTGCGGCGTGCGGCCCATGAGCACGACCTCCAGCACCGAAAAGGCGAAGTGAAGCCGGGAGGCCTGGGGCAGCACGGCCCGCCGTCGCGCCTGCGCCTGCTCGGAGAGCGCGGCGAGCGGACGGTCGTCTAGCTGAACGGCCCCTTCGGACGGCGTGAGCTCGCCGCTGGCCACGCGCAGGAGCGTCGTCTTGCCCGCACCGTTCGGGCCCACGACCGCCGTCATCTGGCCGGGCCGCACGGCGGCGGACACGCGCTCGATGAGCGTCGCGTCCCCGATGTGCACCGTAATGTCGCGGAGGGCAATCATGGCAGGATCGTGCCGGCGCGTCGGGCAGTCCGACGACGCGCGTTCGGAAGATTCGTGCAGGTGGCGATGGGGGCGGATGGACGCCGTCGGGTGGATTCGGGGATCAAAACTGGACCTCGGCCTTCAGGGTCTGATCGCCGCGCTTCACAACCACGGTGGTCGCGTCTCCCGGCGCCAGCTCGCCGAGGGCGTCCATGTAAGCATAGATATCGTCGACCGTCACGTCGCCGACGCGCACCACCACGTCGCCCGCCCGGAGTCCCGCACGGGCCGCGGGGCCATCGTCTTCGGTCACCGCGTCGATGCGCATCCCCGTCCCGTCGAAGGTGTAGTCGGGCATAACGCCCAGGGTGACGTCGAACGACGTCCGGCGGCCCTGAGGCTCATTGTCGGTCTCCGTGAACGGCAGGTCCCCGTCGTCGCCCAACGCCTCGACGAGGCGGACGGCGAAGGTGGCGACGTCGTGCAGCCCGTCGTAGTCGATGCGATGGCTGTCGTCGCCGGGCGTGTGGTAGTGGTCGTGTGCGCCAGTAAAGAGGTGGACGGCCGGAATGTCGTCGAGATAGAACGAGGTGTGGTCGGAGGCGCCGAGGCCGGACGGGTCTTCGGCGAGCGTGATGTTAGTTGCCTCGGCCGCCGCGTCGAGGGCGGGGGCCCAGGCGGGCGAGGTGCCGGTGCCGCTCACCACCAGCCGCCGCGAATCGCCGAGACGGCCCACCATGTCGAGATTGATCATGTAGCGGACCTGGTCGGGGGGCATCGGCATCGCGTCGACGAAGTGCTTCGAGCCGTAGAGCCCCAGCTCCTCCCCCGAGAAGGCGACGAAGAGGACGTTGCTGGACAGGGCGTCGGAATTTTTGAGCTGGTGGGCCATCTCCAGCAGGGCCGCCACGCCGCTGGCGTTGTCGTCGGCGCCGTTGTGGATGAGCGAGTCGCCCGGCGAGCGGGAGCCCGGCCCCCCGTAGCCGAGCCCATCGTAGTGGGCGCCGATGACGACGGTGCGCCCGGCCCCCCGGTCGAGATGCGCCACGACATTGCGGCCGGTGCGCGGCGTCCCGTGTCCCGACGGTGCGTGCGGATTCGGGCTGTACGTGACGTCAAACGGCTGCGTCCATGTGCTGTCGAGCCCCGGCGCGAGCCCCAGTTCCCGGAAGCGCTGCACGAGGTACTGTGCGGCGAGGCGCGCCCCTTTGGTCCCCGTCTCGCGCCCCCGCAGCAGATCGGCCGAGAGATAGCCCACGTCGACCCGCAGGTCGTGGAGCGCGGGGGGAGCAACGGACGGCGCGGGCTGGGCACGCCCGGCATTGGCCGAGCAGGCGCCCAGAAGCAGCAACATGAGGGCGATGGGGAGGCGGGCGAGCCGGAGCATGAAGGTGCGCGGAGCGGGTGCGGAGTGAGAACGGCGAGGCAGTGTGCAGGTGGGGGCTGTGGTCAGAACGAGTATCCGGCCCCCCGGGTGCGGTCGCGCAGGAGGAGCCAGAGGAAGAAGGGCGCCCCCACGAGGGCCGTCACGATGCCAATTGGCAGTTCGGCGGGGGTCACGATGGTGCGGGCCAGCACGTCGGCCCCGAGGAGGAGCGCGCCCCCGAGGAGCGCCGAGCCGGGGATGAGGACCCGGTGGTCCGGCCCCACGGCCAGGCGCAGCAGGTGCGGCACCACGAGCCCGATGAAGCCGATGACGCCGCTTACGGCCACGGCGGCGCCCACCACGAGGGCCGCCAGCGTGACGACGAGTTTCTTCGTCCGCTCGATGTTGATTCCGAGGTGGTAGGCCTCCCCTTCTCCCAGCAGCAGGGCGTTGAGCGGGCGTGCCAGGAAGGGCGCCGCAATCATGCCGCCGAGGAGGCACGGCCCCACGACGGCGAGCTGCGTCCAGGTGGCCCCGCCGAGGCTGCCCAGCGTCCAGAACGTGAGGTCGCGGAGCTGGTCGTCGTCCGCGATGAACGTCATGAGGCCGGTCCCCGCCCCGGCCAGCGCGTTGATGGCGATGCCCGCCAGGAGCATGGTCGCCACGGAGGTCTGCCCGTTCCGCGTGCCGAGGCGGTAGACGACCACCGTGGCCCCCACCCCGCCCACGAAGGCCGCCGCCGGCAGCAGCACGGCCCCCAGCGTGTCGCCCCAGGCGCCGACCAGCGTGCTCCCCAGCACGATCGTGACCACCGCCGCCAGCGCGGCCCCGCTCGACACCCCGATGAGGCTCGGGTCCGCCAGCGGGTTGCGGAAGAGGCCCTGCATCACCGCCCCGCTCACGGCAAGCCCGCCGCCCACGCCCACCCCCAGCAGGACCCGCGGCAGCCGGATGGCCGTGAGCACGAGGGCCTGTCGGTGTTCGTAGGACCACGGCAGCGTGAGGCCGACCTTGTCGCCGAGGATGGCCAGCACCTGCCCCGGCGAGATGGCGACGGCCCCGACGGCCAGGCCCGCCGCGACGGCCCCGAGCAGCAGGGCGACGAGGCCCGTCAACACCCGCCACTCACGGCCCCGCTGCCGGGCCCGTCTCGACGACGCGGCGCCGGACGGGCGAGGGCCCTCCCGCGCGTCGGTGCGCGTGTCCGTCCCGGAATTCGTCGTAACCGCGGAGAAATCCATGCCGCGCTACTGTTGGGATGCAGACGACGAAGGCGCGGTCGACTCCAGGGCGGGGTGCAGCTTCTCCGTAAGCCCCTCCACCGCCGTTCCGAGCCGGGGGCCGAACCCGAGCAGAAGCAGGTCGTCCATCGCCACCACGCGTCGGTTCTCGCCGGCGGGCGTGAGCGGGATGCCCGGCTGCTCCATCAGCCCCTCCACGCCGCCGATGCTCTCTAGGCCCCGCGTGAGCATGAGAATCACGTCCGGCTCGGCGCCCACCACCGCCTCGGCGGACATCGGCTTGAAGCCCTCGAAGCCGGTGATCGCGTTTTCGCCGCCTGCCAGCTCGATCATCGCCTCCGCCGAGCTGCCCGTGCCCGCCACGCTCATCGATCCGCTGCCCCGGGCGTAGACGAAGAGCACCTCCGGCGTCGACTCGGCGCGCCGACGGAGCGCGCGGGCCGCCTCCAGGTCTTCCTCCATGTCCCGGATCAGCGAGTCGGCCCTCGCCTCGCGCCCGAGCAGCCCGGCGATCCGCCGAATCTTCCGCTTCGCCCCTGCGACGCTCGACGTATCGGGCACCAGCACGGTGCGGACGCCCGCACTCCGAAACTGGTCGAGGACGGCGGGCGGGCCGGTCCCGTCCAGCGCCAGAATCAGCGACGGGTCGAGCGAGAGGACGCCCTCTGCGGGTACCTGCCGGAAGTAGCCCACGCTGGGGGTCTCGGTGGCCGCATCCGGGTGGACGCTCGACGCGTCGACGCCCACCACCTGGTCGCCGGCGCCCAGCGCGTACACGATCTCGGTGACGGAGCCGCCGAGCGTGACGATGCGGCTGGTGTCGGCGGGGGATTGGCCGTGGGCGGCGGGGGCGCCCAGCAGTCCGCCCACCGCGAGGAGCAGGCACAGCCTCTTTGCGATGGGCAACAGATGCTGGGGCGTGAGGGGACAGCGGGAAGTCATGGGACTGGAGGGAATGTGTAGCGTGTGGGGAGGATGCATGTCGCCGCTACTCGAAGCGCGTGCCGTCGTCCTGGAGCACGTACTCGAAGGTGTAGTAGCGCGACTCGGCGCCGCTCTCAGCCGGATTTTCGGGAGCGCCCTCGTAGTAGCTGAGGATGCGGAGCTTGGCGTACGACTCGCCGTCGGCGGTGCGCACGACGATGGTGTGGCCCGGCGTTGGGCGGACGATGTGGTTGCCATTTTCGTTGTAGTTATACCAGTCCTCTACGGCGTGACGGGTGAGGCTATCGGGAGTCACCTCGGAGACCTCCTGAAAGGCGTTCTCGGCGACGTAGGCTGCGCCTTGTCCGGGACCGTTCGGGCCGCCGTTCACAATAATGTCGGTGCCCCGGAAGGCGAGGTCCCACATGGTGGAGGCCGAATCAGTGCGGGCCTGCTCGTCGGAGTGCAGGACGACAGAGCTGTCCCGAAGACTGAAGAAGGCAAACTGGTTGTGCCCCTGTGGGTACCCCCCGCCGCTGGTGGTGTCGGGATCGCCAGGGAGGTTCTCCACGCGGGTCATGGTGAGAGGGGCGTCGTCCTCTCCGTCGTCGCCGGACACGCCGGTGCTGTCGCAGCCGGTGAGGACGAGGGCGCCGCCGAGAAGTAGAATCGAAAGAAGGGAAGAGATGCGTCGCATGGTACGGATGGAAATTCGGTTGTGAACGAGTGTGCTCGTGTTCATCGTGCGGAGTCGACGTGCGTGTGTGGGATCAGAATTGGGCCTGGAGTTCGGCGAACCAGGTGCGCCCCGGAATCGAAGGGACGCGTCGTGGATTTGTGTAGTCGAAGAGGTTCTCGCCGCCCAGCCGCAGGGTGTAGTCGTCGAGTAGCGTCTTGGAGACCGTGACGTCCCAGCGCGTGCGGGCCTCCACGTATTCGCGGTCGACGTCGACGATGCCGTTGCCGTTGCGGTCGGCGTAGCCGGCGCGGCCCCGGAGCGTCCCCTGCACGTTGGCGGTGAGTCCAAACGGCAGGGCCATGTGCCGGAGCTGCACGGTGCCGGTGTGGGCCGGTCGTCCGGGCAGGCCGGCGTAGTCGTCGGGGGAGACCTGCACGTCCCGTCCGTTTTCCCGCCGGTAGACATCGCCGGCCTCCAGCTCGTCGAGCACCTGCCGGTCCTTCGCCTCCTGGTAGTCGTAGCCGAGCTGCACGCGAAGGGCAGAGGTCGGGCGAAGGGTAAGCCGGGCCTCCACGCCCCGGGTGTAAATCTCATTGCGGTTGACGTAGGTGAACACGCTCTGCCCGTTGGTCTTGCGCGCCACCGCCTCGGCGTCGATCAGGTTGTCGACCTCGTTGTGGTAGGCATCGAGGCGGAGTGTGGCGTCTCCCCAGAGCGACGCGGTGAAGCCGGCGTTGAACGCCCACGAGGTTTCGGGGGCCAGGGGCTCGCCCAGCGTGCTCGGGTCGCGGAAGAAGGTGTCGATCTGGCCCTGCTCCTCGAACTGCTGGAGGCCGCGCTGCGCCTCCGTGGTGCCGAAGACGCTGTATCCGGCCTGCGGGTTGGTAAAGTTGAGGTAGAGCTGTCGGAAGGCCGGGGCCTTGTAGCCACTGCCGACGGACGCGTGGAACGACACGCGGTCGAACGGCGCGTAGCGGACGGCCATCTTGGGGCTCAGGCGGGAGGCGTAGTCGCTGTTGCCGTCGAGCCGGAGGCTGCCCGTCACGTCGAGGGACGCCAGCGGACTCCACTCGTCCTGCACGAAGCCAAAGCCCCCGCGCCGGGTCCCGGTCTTGCGGTCGGCGTCGATGGTCTCGACGGTCGTGCCCGCCCCCACGGTCAGCAGGTGATTGTTGCCGAGGGCCCCGCGGAGCACCGCCTCGGCCTCCCCGTGGTACTGGTCGAGTACCGATTCGCTGCGGATCGTGCCATTATCGACGCGGCGGAGCGACTGGTCGGTGTGGTAGCCCGCGCAGTAGAGCGTGCCGGTGAGCCGCCATCCGGCGCCCAGTTGCTGCTCGACCTCGGCGGACGCGTTCCAGTCGTGCCGGTCGTTTTGCTGCGCGTGGCGGACATCGCCCGTCGTCCCGTCCGCACTGATGCCGACGTCGTAGTTCTGCGACTGCGTGGCGAGGCGGCCGCGCAGAGAAAATGTGGTGCTCGGGCCGGCTTCATACTGCCCCCGGGCCTGGGCCGTGTAGTCGACGTAGCCGGGGCGGGTGGGGGCGAGGGCCGCAGGGGAGAGGTCGTAGCCGCCCGTTCGGTACCGGTCGACGAACACCGATCCCTGCCACGGCCCGCTCGTCCCCTCCAGCCGGGCACTCAGGTCGACAGTCCCGTGCGTCCCGTACCGGGTGCGCACCTCGCCCCCCAGGTCCCCGGCCGGGGCGCCGGTGATGAAGTTGACGACCCCCGCCAAGGCCTCACTGCCGTACAGCGAGGAGGTCGGACCCCGCACCACCTCCACACGCTCGATGTTGGCCGTGGTGAGCCGGCCGAGGTCGAGCGTGCCGGCGGTGCGCCCGACGATGGGCTCTCCATCCAGCAGGATCAACGTGTACTCGGGACCGAGCCCCCGCATCTGGAGGCCCGAGCCGTGGTCGTTGTTGATGGAGAGGCCGGGCTGGTCGGCCAGCAGGTCCGTGGCCCGGGCGGCGCCCTGCGCCTCGATTTCCTGCTGCCCGATGACCGACACCGGCACGCCCACGTCGTCGGCCGACCGCTCGGCGCGGGTGGCGGTGACCACGACCTGCTCCATGTCGAGCTGCCAGAGCGAATCGGCGCGGGCCGTCGTGTCGGCGACCGGTCGCGCCGGGGCCGGCTGGGCCTGCGGGGGGGCGTTGAGAAGGGGCAGAAGGCCGATGAGAAGGAGCAAAAGGGCGCAGGGACGCATCGTGATTCCGTCGATAGGCCTTATTTAGACTAGTTCTAAACTAGCGTCGCAATCCAACGGTATCGGTCGTGGGGCGCACTTGCAAGGCCGCGTCCGGCCTCTGGGCGTGAAGATCGCGTGGACGTGTGGCGCTAGGCGAGTCGGTCGCGGAGCGCACGGGCCCGTCGTCGGCTCATCGAGAGCGGGTCGTCCCGGCCCTCAACGTGGACGCTGTAGGTCCGGCCGTCTTCCTGCTCTACGGTGGCCACGCGCTCGACGTTGACGATCGTGGAGCGGTGGATCCGGGCGAAATGAGCATCGGGCAGTCGGTCGGTCCACGTCGAGAGCGTCGTGGAGGTGAGGGCCGTGGTGCCGTCCGCAACGTGGAGCTCGGTGTAGTTGCCGGCCGCCTCAATACAGATGATCTCGCGGACCCGGATGAAGCGGGGGCGGCGCCCGTCCTCGTAGAAGAAGAGGTCATCGTACGCGAGGCCTTCCGGATCCGTGTCTTCGTCCTCGGGCAGGGCGGTCTCGGCCTGCCGGGTGCGCCGGAGGGCCTCCGCGAGGCGGTCCGGGTCGACGGGCTTGAGGAGGTAGTCGAGCGCATTCACCTCGAAGGCCCGAACTGCGTACTCGTCGTGGGCGGTGATAAATACCACCTGCACGGGGGCCTCGACGCGGTCGAGCAGGTCGAAGCCCGTTTCGCCCCGCATCTGTACGTCCAGCAGCACCACGTCCGGCGCCTCGGTGCGGATCTGCTCGGCGGCCGCATCGATGCTCGCGGCCTCGCCCGCCACCGCGACGCCCGCCACGCCGTTGAGGGCACTGCGGATGGAGCGGCGCGCCAGCCGCTCGTCGTCGACGATCAGAATCTGGAGGGGATCAGGCATGAGGGTTGAGGGCATCCGTGTCGAGCTCGATGCGGACGCGGACCCAGCCGTCGTCCTCGGTAACGGCCAGCCGGTGCCGGTCCGGGTGCTGCGTGGCCAGCCGGCGCCGGACGTTGTCGAGGCCGGTGCCGGTGCCGTCCGCGTCGGGTGGGGCGCGCCAGTGTCCCGTGTTGGCCACCTCCACCACGAGGACATCCTCCGTAAGCGTTCCGGTCACGCGAACGTGCAGGGGCGTGGGGCTTGTGTAGGGGCCGTGCTGAATTGCGTTCTCCACGAGGGGAAGCACCAGAAACGAGGGCACGACCTGCCGGCCCGCCGCGCCGTCCAGGCTCACATCGACCCGCAGGTCGTCTTCGAAGCGAATCTTCTCGACGGCGAGGTAGTGTTCGGCGGCCTCCACTTCGTCGCGGAGGGGGACGTTCAGGGCCTCCTCGTCGAGCAGGGTGTAGCGGAGAAAGCCCGAGAGCTCGTGTACGGCCGTCTTCACGCGCTGCGGGTTCTCGTCGGCCAGGGCCCCGATGGTGTTCAGGGCGTTGAAGAAGAAGTGGGGATTGAGCTGGTAGCGGAGCATGCGCAACCGGGCGCGCTGCGCCTCGGCGTCGGCCCGGAGGCGCCGCTGTTCCTGGGTCTGCCGGGCGTACCACTGGGCGATGCTCAGGTACGCACCGCTCCAGACCAGCAGGAGGATGGGAAAGGCCGGCGCGCTGGAGAGAATGGAGCCTTCGCCGGGCCGAAATGCGCCGAGGCTGGTGACGGGGGCGATGAACGGGTTGAACCACTCGACGCCCCACACCTTCACCTGGTACCACGCCAGTCCGAGGGCGATGCTGGTGCCGAGGGCGATGAGGGCCTGTCCCACGGGCCGCCGCCGAGACAATCGAACGGCCCGGTAGAGTCCTCCCAGCAGGGCGCTGAGCAGGAGGCCGCTTCCCGTCGCGATGAAGGTCTGTTTCCAGAGCAGATCCACGAAGGGCTGGTACGGGCGCAGGGTGAGGTAGTAGGCGACGCCGTATATGCCCCACCATCCCAACTGCAGGCCGACGAGGACGGCAGGCCGGAGGGGCGGAGAGACGGACTGGGGGTTTTGTCCCTCCTCATCGGAATGCGAGACGGTAGACTCCGGAGCAACCACGGCGTGGACGGATCACCTTGAAGGGGCGGTGCAGGCTCAAAAACTACACAACACGAGAAAGAAATCGGAACCCAAGACCGCCCCGCTCCCCAGCTCATTGGTAAACGGGCGCTTTCGTTGGTGAATGGGACATCCTTTCGGAGGGACGGTCGTTATTCTATCGTGTTGTCCTGGCGTACTACGTGGTCCTCAACCCGTTTGCAATCAACCCATGGCCTCCTGGACTCGGCTTTTGGTGCTGCTCGGTGTCGGGCTCGCGGTCGTCGGCCTCACGACGGTCTCCGCGCAGGAGGGCGTGGTCGGATCGTGGACGGGCACGCTCGACGCCGGGACCGCCGAGTTGCGGATTGTCTTCCATATCGAGCGGGGCAGCGACGGGCGCACCGCCACGATGGACAGCCCCGACCAAGGGGCAACCGGCATTCCGGTGTCCGACGTCACCGTGGTGGGCGACAGCGTGACGCTCGCGGTCGATCGCATCGCCGGCGCGTACGAAGGCGTGCTGGTCGAGGACAGTGCCAAGATCAAAGGCACATGGACGCAGGCCGGGCAGTCGTTTCCGCTGACGCTTACCCCGGCGGACGAGGCAGACACGGCCCCGCCGCCCCGCCCGCAGCATCCGGAACCGCCGTCCCCGTACGCCGCGGACAGCGTGACTGTCCGGAACGAGTCGGCGGGCCTCACGCTGGACGGCACCCTCACACGCCCCGACGGCGACGGGCCGCACCCGGCGGTGGTGCTGGTCTCCGGCTCCGGGCCGCAGGACCGCAATTCGGAGGTCGCCAACCACAGGCTGTTCCACGTCCTGGCCGACCACCTGACCCGCCAGGGCATCGCCGTGCTCCGCTACGACGAGCGCGGCGTGGGGGCGTCCGAGGGCACCTTTGAGGGCGCCACCTCCGAGGACTTTGCCGGGGACGCGGCCGCGGCCGTCCGCTTCCTGAAGGGGCGGCCCGGCATTGATTCGGAAGCGGTGGGCCTGCTCGGCATGAGCGAGGGCGGCCTCGTGGCCCCGATGGTCCACACTCGGTTCGAGCCGGTCGATTTCCTCGTGCTGATGGCCGGGCCGAGCGTGCCGGGGCATGAGATTCTGGTGGAACAGGGGGCAAGAATGGCGTCTGCTCAGGGCGCTTCACCGTCGGCCGTCGACACGATCCGTTCCATGCAGCAACAGATTATGAGGGCAGTCCGCACCGCGTCCGACTCGGCCGAGGTGGCCAACCAGGTGCGGTCGATGCTCAAAAAACAGGGGCTTCCCGACGCACAGGCCGAGTCGCAGATTGAGCAGATGACGAGTCCCTGGTTCCGGTTCTTCGTGCGCTACGACCCGGCGCCGACGCTGCGGCAGGTGGACGTGCCCGTCCTGGCGCTCTACGGCAGCAAAGACCTCCAGGTGCCGCCCGAGCAGAACGCGCCCCCGATGCGCGCGGCCCTCCGCTCCAGCCCGAGCGACGACGTGACGGTGCGCGTGCTGGACGGCCTCAACCACCTCTTCCAGCCCGCCGAGACCGGCCTCCCGACCGAGTACGCCCAGATTGAGACCACGATGGCCCCGCGGGCCCTGGAGGCAGTCGCGGCGTGGATCCGGGCGCGAACTGCGGTGAACTGACCGCTGACGACGGTCGGCCGTCCGTTGTCAGCGGTCTTCCTAAGGCATTCGGGTTCCGTCCCGACGCGGACCATTCTGTACTCCGAGATGCGCTATTTCCCGACTCATTCTCTCAATCCCATGCGATCATCGCTCTTCATCGGCGGACTTCTCGCTCTTTTTCTCATCGCTCCCCGTTCCCTTCCGGCCCAGTCCAACGAGCAGGCCGTAGAGGCCGCCAAGGAGGCCGCGCAGGAGTGGTTCGTGCTCCTCGACGCCGACAAGTACGAGGCGACCTGGGAGGAGGCGGCGACGCTTCTCAAGTCGAAAGTGACCGCGGAGCAGTGGGCCGCCCAGGTTCGACGGGCGCATGCGGCGCTGGACAGCCTGCGCGCCCGCTCGCTCGTGGCGGCCCGCTACACCACGAACATGCCCCGCGCACCAGAGGGGGAGTACGTCACGGCACAGTACAGGGCGACGTACGGGGAGAAGGACGCCGTCGAGACGGTGTCCTTGAAAAAAGACGACGGGACGTGGCGGGTGGCCGGGTACTACGTCAAGCCGGGGGGGCAGTAGCAGGGAGTCGGGCATCGACCGAGAAGAAAAAAGCGTTGTGCGTGCCCGAATAGCGTCCACCGACCCGATGCGATACAAACACACGCAAGTTGGCTACGTGACGGGCGGCCTTACGCTCGCTGCTCTGCCTCTCCTCTACTACGCCTTCATGGTGGAGGACGGAGAACTCGGGCTGCTCGCCTACACGATGCTCGGTGGGTTCGGCGTCCTAGCCGTCCTCTTCTCCAGCTTGACGGTGACGGTGACCGACCAAGAGTTGGTGTTCTACTTCGGGCCCGGCTTCTGGACACGGCGTTTTGCGCTCAACGACATCGTCAGCGCGGAGGTCGTCCGGAATTCGGCGCTTCACGGCTGGGGCATTCGCTACACGCGGCACGGCTGGCTCTACAACGTGTCCGGCCTGCGGGCTGTGCAGTTGAACATTCGCGGGGAAGGGCAGATCCGCATCGGGACCGACGAGCCCGAGGCCCTGAAGCAGGCATTAGACGAAGTGACCGCCCGGTAGCAATGCCCCCGTACGCCCGCTTCTTAAGAACCCCTGTCAAAACGGATGGTGCTTTGCAAAGGCTCTTGACTCCGTCGCTCCAAACTTGAATTTACTTCGTCAGCCCCCAAGGGCATGACCCTTCGGCCCTCGCTTCGCTCTTGTGGAGCCTCTCCGGGCGAATAGGGGGCTTTACTGGTCGTCCGATGGACTCTGTCTGAGTCAAGCACAGAGCGACGATAGAGCAGTTATGCCAAAGATTCTGAACATGGGTCGTGCGGTGGTGTGCGGTCTGTGCGCGACCGTACTGGGACTGGCCCTCGTGGCGACGAGCCCCCAGGTTGCATGCGGGCAGCCGGCCCTGGCCGTCGACTCGATCGGGCAGGCCCTCATGGAGAATCATCCCGGGGGCGCGGTGATCGGGCTGCTGCGCGGGGACACGACGGCCGTCCACGCGTTCGGGGCTGTCGACTCCACCGGGCGTCGCCCGACGGCCCGGACGGTGTTCGAGATTGGCTCCGTCACCAAGACGTTCACCGGACTGCTCCTGGCCGACGCCATTGAGCGGGGCGAGGTGGGGCGGTCGACGTCGGTGACGACGCTTTTGCCGGACTCGGTGACGGTGGGCACGACCGATTCGACGACCATGACGCTGGGGCACCTCGCCACGCACCGGTCGGGGCTGCCTCGGCTGCCGTCGAACCTGGGGGCGACGGCCCGTCCGGGAGACCCATACGCTGCGTACGGCGACAGCGCGCTCTACGCCTTCCTCGACGATTACACCCTGTCGCGGGCGCCAGGCGCAAAATACGAATACTCGAACCTCGGAATGGGACTGCTGGGACAGCTCCTCGCCCGCCGGGCCGACACGACCTACGCCGCGCTCGTCCGCCGGCGCATCACGGGGCCGCTCGGCCTGCCCGACACTCGGGTTCACCTTTCGCCGGAGCGGGCCGACCGCTTCGCACAGGGCCATGATCGGATGGGACGCCCCACCCCGCCTTGGCATTTCGAGGCGCTCGCCGGGGCCGGGGCCCTGCGGTCTACCGCCGCCGACCTGCTCACGTATCTCCGAGCGCACCGGCACGCTCTCGAAGCGGCCTCGGGCACGACCCTGGCGCTGCAGCAGGCGATGCGGCGAGCCCTCCGCCCCCGCGCCCCAACAGGAAGGGACAGCACCCGCGTCGGCCTCGGCTGGCACCAGTCGACCCGCGACGGGCACGCCGTGCTCTGGCACAACGGCGGCACGGGGGGCTTCCGGAGCGTCGTGGCACTCGACCGCGAGACCGGAGACGGCGTCGTGGTGCTCGTGAGTGCCGCCCTCTCGTCCCGGACGGTGCTCAAGACAGGAAGGGCCCTTCTTCGCGCACTGCGATCCGATTGAGCAGGGTGCCCATTGGCGCCACGCTCCTCTGTAACAACGGGGGCCGCACGCCCGTCCTCCGACCATAGGTGCCGGGAACAGTCTCGCCGGCCCCCTCGCTTCAATCGACGACTGCTCGCATCTGCCCATCGATCCGCCGCCCGACGATGTCCCGTTTTGGCGCCCTGCGTCTTCCCCTCGCCGTCTGTCTCGCCGTGCTGCTCACGATCGCCTCCGGGCCGGCTCGGGCCCAGCCGGCCGACGCCCCGCTCGATGAAGCCGACTACGGGCAGTGGGAGCGCCTGGGCGGCGCCACCCTCTCGCCCGAGGGCACCTGGATGGCGACCCCCATCCGCCGCGTGAACGGCAACCACGAGCTGCGCATCCACCACACCCGGCGCGACACCACGCGCACCGTCGCCTTTGGGCGCAGCCCGGCCTTCTCGGCCGACGGGCAGTGGCTCGCGTATTCGATCGGCATGTCGGAGGAGAGGCGCAAGAAGCGCCGCAAGCAGGAAAAGCCCGTCCGGCGCAGGCTGGGCCTGCTGAACCTGGCGACCGGCGACACGACCGTCGTGCCCGCGGTGTCGGGCTTTGCCTTCAGCGACGGGGGGCGCTACCTTGCCATGCGCCGCTACCCGCCGCAGGAGGCGCCGGACGACCTGCGTGGGGCCGACCTGCTGGTCCGCGACCTGGAGGCCGAAACCTACACCAGCTTCGGCAACGTGGCCGACATGGCGTGGCAGCACGAGGCCCCGCACCTCGCCCTCACCATCGACGGCCGGACCGAGACCGGAAACGGCGTGCGCCTCTACGACGCGGCCACCGGACGACTCCAGACCCTCGCCTCCACGCCGGGCGACTACACCGGCCTCTCCTGGCGTCCGGCCGAGGACGACCTCGCCGCGCTGCGGGCCCGCGATTCCGACGACTGGCAGCACGAGACCCACGTGGTGCTCGCGTGGACCGGCGTGAACGACGGCGCGCCCGAGCGCCGTCAGTTTGACCCGGCGACCGCAGGCGCCTTTCCCGACTCGCTCCGCATCGTGGACCACCGCACGCCGGCGTGGGCCACCGAGCGCGAGCGCCTCTTCTTTGGCGTCCAGAAGCGGGAGGCCGTCGCGCCGGACACGGCCCAGGCCGACTCCGCGGCCGCCGACTCGCTGGAGGACTACGGCCCCGCCGGCGTGAAGGTGTGGCACACGAGCGATGTCGAGATCATCCCGCGCCAGGAGGTGCAGGCCGAGCAGGACCGAGAGGACAACTATCTCACTGCCTGGCACCTCGGCCGCAGCGGCGAGGCCCACTGGACGCGCCTCGGCACCGAATTGACCGAAGACGTGCAGGTGCTCCACGGCGGCGCCCGGGCCGTAGGCCTCGACCAGACGCCCTACCGCGAGGAGCGCATGTTCGGCCCCGTCTACCACGACCTCTACGCGATCGACGTGGCGACGGGCGAGCGCGAACAGGTGGCCGAGAAGGTGCAGTTCTTTGAGGGCCCGAGCGCGAACGGCCGCTACCTGCTCTGGCTCAAGAACGATCAGTATCACGCCTACGATCTCCAGCAGGAGACCACCAATACGATCACTGCGGATGTGCCCGTCCCCGTCGTGGACGTGGACGACGACCACACCGTGGAGCAGAAGCCGCCCTTCGGCATCGCCGGGTGGACGGCGGGCGACCGGTCGGTGCTCGTCTACAGCGAGTACGACGTGTGGCGGATCGCGCCGGATGGCTCGTCCACGGAGCGCCTCACCACGGGCCGGGCCGACTCGGTGCGGCACCGCTACGTCGACCTGACGGACGAGGCGCCGGGTGAGGCGGATGTCATCCCGCGCAACGAGCCAATTTACTGGGACCTCTACGACGAATGGACGGAGGAGCACGGCTACGCCCGGGCGTCCGCCCTCACCGACACGCCGGAGCGCATGGTGTGGAAGCCGAAGATGATGACCGGCCTCACGAAGGCCGACTCCGCTGATGTCTACGCCTACCGCGTCGAGGACTTCGAGGACTCGCCCGACTATTTCCGGGCCGGCCCGCAGCTCGCCGACGCCCGGCAGGTGACCAGCACGAACCCGTTCCAGGACGACTACGCCTGGGGCCGCTCCGATCTCGTCGCCTTCCGAAACGCGAACGGCAAGAAGCTGCAGGGCGCGCTGTTCTACCCGGCGGACTACGATCCGGACAAGACGTACCCGATGATCACCTACATCTACGAGACCCGCTCGCCACAGGCCCGCAGCTACGTGGTGCCCACCCGCGAGCACCCGTACAACACCACCACGTTCACGCAGGAGGGCTACATCGTCTTCCAGCCCGACATCACGTACCGCCCGCGCGACCCGGGCAACTCGGCGGTCGACGCCATCGTGCCGGGCGTGCAGGCTGCCGCCGAAGCGGCCGCCGTGGACACCTCGCGGATCGGGCTGGTGGGGCACTCCTGGGGCGGCTACCAGACCACGTTCACCGCCACGCAGACGGATCTCTTCGCGACGGCAGTGGCGGGGGCCCCGCTCACCAACATGGTCTCGATGTACAACTCCATCTACTGGCGGAGCGGCGGCACCGACGCCCGCATCTTTGAGATCAGCCAGGGACGGATGGGCGTGCCGCCGTGGGAGGACATGGACGCCTACGTGGCAAACTCGCCCCTTCACCACATCGAATCGCTCAACACGCCGTTCCTCATGGCCTTCGGCACCGACGACGGCGCCGTGGAGTTCAACCAGGGCGTGGAGTTCTACAACGCCGCCCGCCGGGCGGACAAGGAGCTCGCCTTCCTCGTCTACGACGGCGAGAATCACGGCATCAGCCGCAAGGAGAAAAACACGGTCGACTACCGGAACCGGGTCCTGGAATGGTTTGACCACTACTTGAAGGGCGACGAGGGCCCGGCGTGGATTCAAGACGGCGTGCCGTTTCTCGAGCAGGTGGAGCGGCAGGAGGAAGCCGCGGTGTCTCGATAACTGTTCGGCGCAAGCACGGGCTCGTCGCCATGATCGAGGAAAACGTCGAAGAATCATTCTCCGACTGGATCTCCAGCCCACAGATGCTGGTGGGCCTGTCGGCCATTCTGCTGAGCCTGTGCGGCCTGTTCGTCTCCATTTACGAGGCATCGCTGATGCGTCAGCAGCAGCGGGCCTCGGCGTGGCCGCACGTGGAGGTGGGGCCCAGCTTCTCGGGCCGTAGCGTGGAACTCGTCGTCCGGAATACCGGCGTCGGCCCGGCGCGCATTCGGGCGGCGAACGTGACGCATCGGGACGGCGTGCGGTCGGACTGGGACACCGTGCTCCGAAGTGTGACCGCGGCCGATGTCAACCCCGATACCATCGGGTACTCCTTCTCGCTCATTAGCGGGCAAGTGCTACCGCCCCAGTCCGATCGGGAAGACCTCTTTGCCCTGGAGGCCGACGACGACACGGAGCTCCGACCTGTCCGACAGATCCAGAGAGCAGTTCGGGCGGGAGAGCTGAACGTCACCGTCTGCTACTGCTCGGTCTACGACCAGTGCTGGCGTACGACCATGCAAGACGGACTGCGCGTGATGCGGGGCGGCGATCCGGCACGCCATCAGTCCGTCGAAAGCTGCGAGGGTGTCGCGCAGAGCGGCATCTGAGAGCGTGAGCCGGCGAGGGGGGCGTTCTCGCTCTCGTGCTCGGCCCCGGCCTTCCGGCCCGGTGCGGGGCGCGTCCCGTACCGGGCAGACGCAAGATTGGCTGCGTGACGGGTGGGAAGCCGTTCTGCGCACCACGGCGGTCTCTTCGAGGGGTCGAAACGGGGCGTGGGGCGTCGGTTCTGGAAGAACGGCCCGCCCGGTCAACGTGTCGAGGGTCCCCGAGAAGACCGCTGAGCGAGCCCGCAGGGACAAAAAGCAATGCCTGACCGGGATGGGCATTGTCCCCATCCGGCCAGGCCGCTTGGCTCGGTTCTCTGGTGGGGGCCCGAGCCTAATCAAATTCAATTTCGGAGACGCCGTCCTCGAACTCGTACTCGGCCTCGAACTCTACCGGCTCCTCACGCGCATCGTAGTCGGACTGGGAGAGGTCCACGGGGGTGCCGTCCGTGCGTGTGAACCACTGCCCTGGATCGAGCCGCACGATGAGCTCGCGGGAGAACCCATCGCCGGTCACCTCCAGGGGCGTTTGCAACTCCCGCTCGACCTCAATTTCGGCTGCGAAGTACGCCGTGAAGGCGGTCGGCGTGCCGTCGGCGGGCGCAAAGGTGCCGACGACGACCATGCTCGCGTCCTCGGGCCAGTTCGAGAATCCCTCGTCCTCCCGAATCTCCGACAACAGGGCTTGGGCATTCCCTTCATCGTCGTCGAGGTCGTCGACCTCGAACTCGAACTCGTTGTAGGTTCCTTCGGGCACGTCTCCGGCCGCCACGGGCGAGATTTCGGATCCCTGTAGCGGGAGGTCCAGAAAGCTGGGGCGCTCGACTTCGACTTCGCGCTCGATTTCCACTTCCGTGCTGTCGTTTCCGTCATCGTCGCCGTCCTGGTCCTCCCCGTCCTGCTCCAGCTTCACCTTGTCGACGATCAGGCGGATGTCGTGGATATTCAGAGTGTCGCCATTTGCTCCGGAAAGCACCAGGGAGTCGGACGCGGCCTTGGCGAGCGCGTTGGTCGACGACGTGGAGGTCGAAGAGGATGTCGAAAAGCCCACCTGTACCTCCCCGCCCCCGCTGGTAGACGGGCCGGTGGAGTCGCAGCCGGTGACGGCAACGACCAGGGCGACGGCGAGGGCCAGCGGAGCGAGTCGGGAGCGTAGGAGTGCGGATCGTGTCATGGCGTGTGATCGACTTGGTGAGAATATTTCGGCGCGCGGTCGAGCTCGTTCGGTACAAAGCCGTTCGCCCGTTTGGGAAGCCTGTGGGCCTTCATCGCGTCGAGTGTGTCTGCCCTCTACGAAATACAAAGCGCATACCGGGCCCCGCTGCGCCGCAGTAGTTCACAGTATGGGCACAATATGCCCGTCCACTGGCGAGGGACGAAGGGGGGGGAGCGAAGAAGGAGGGCACGACGACGCCCCAGTTTGCCATGGGGTGTAGCACGCCTGTCTCACCGGTGTCTCAGGGCGGATCGTGTTGACACACCAGAGCGCCGTCATGACGTCCGCGCCGGCACCCCCGAGAGGGACGATTGCGAACGGGAAGTTCTCCCGAAACGGGCACGTCTCCCCGTCGGCGTGACGAACGGCAGTTCCGGCCCCGCGTTGGATGGAGTGATCAATCAAGCGTTTTCTCTGTCCGCCACCTCCGTGTTTTCTGCTGCCCTGTACCGTGAATTTCGCGCCACCCTCCGCCTGGCGGGGCCCGTCGTGGCGGCCCAGCTGGCGCACATCTCGATGAGCTTCGTGGACACGGTGATGGTGGGTCGCTTGGGGCCGGAGGCGCTGGCGGGCGTGGCACTCGGGCACACGGTCTTTTTCTTCTTCGCAATCATGGGCATGGGGATGGTCCGGGCCGTGGGGCCGATGGTGTCGCAGGCAGTGGGTGCGGAGGCCCCGGCGGCCGCGGGACGGAGCGTGCGGCAGGGGCTCTGGCTGGCCGGGGGGCTGGGCGCGGTCGTTCTCTTGATTCTGAGCACCATTGAGCCGGTGCTGCGGTGGACGGGGCAGGAGCCGGCGACGATTGACGGCGCCACGGCGTACCTCGACGCCATCCGGTGGGGCATCCTTCCGTTTCTCGGGTTCGCTGCGCTACGGAGCTTCGTGGAGGGCTTGTCGCGCCCCCTGCCCGTGACGATCATCGCGTTCGTCGGCGTGGGGGTGAACATCGCGGCCAACGAGGTGCTCATGTTCGGGTACTGGGGCCTGCCGGCGCTCGGGCTGGCGGGAACGGGATGGGCGAGCACCATCGTCTTCTCGGTCCTGTTCGGCCTGCTGGCCCTGTTCGTGCACCGCACGGCGCCGTTCGCGGACTACGAGGTGTTCACGCGCCTCCGGGAGCCGGACGCGGCGTATCTGCGTGAGCTCGTGTGGGTGGGGGCGCCGATGGGGGCGTCGCGGGGCGTGGAGTCGAGCCTCTTCATGGTCACGACGGTAATGATGGGCACGCTGGGGACGACGGCGCTCGCGGCCCACCAGGTGGCCCTGCAGTGTGCGGCGTTCGCGTTCATGGTGCCGCTCGGCATCGGGATGGCGGGCACGGTGCGGGTGGGGCAGGCGGCCGGGGCGCAGGACGAGGCGGGGGCGCGTCGGGCCGGCGGAATGGCGATGGGGCTCGCGACCCTGTTCATGGCGGGTACGGCCACGCTCTTCTGGACCCTGCCGCGGCCCATCGTGGGGCTGTACCTGGACCTCTCCGATCCCGGCAACACCGAGGTGATCGCGCTGGCGGTGCAGCTGCTGGGGGTGGCGGCGGTCTTTCAGCTGTTCGACGGCCTGCAGGTGGCGGCCCACGGGGCCCTCCAGGGCCTCAAGGACACGCGGGTGCCGATGGGCATTGCGGTCGGGACGTACTGGGGCATCGGGCTGGTGACGGGCTACCTGTGGGGGGTGCGCGGCGGGGGCGGCCCCGAGGCCCTCTGGTGGGGGCTGGTAACGGGGCTCGCCGCGGCGTCCGTCCTCCTGCTCGCGCGCTTCCACCGCCAGGTGGGGCGGGCCGTTAGAAAAGAGGCTGTGCCGACCGATGCGAACGGGGCGGCGCCCCCGGCGTCGGCGGTCGAGGTGCCGGCGGATGGGGAGACGCGGTCGGGATAACGCCTCGTCGCGTCGTCGTGGGGGCGGAGGGCTTCCTGCGTGCGACGAACGGCTGACTGAAGGTGAGCGTCACTCCTGCTCCTCACACAACCCCACATTCTCATGATTGCTCGCGTGTGGCGGGGGTGGACGGCCCGGGACGACGCGGACCGCTACGAGCGGCTGCTCCGGACCGAGATTCTGCCCGATATTGCAGCCCAGAGCGGTGAGGGCTTTCGCGGGGCGGCGGTGTATCGACGGCCGGACGGGGACGACGTGGCATTCATGACGGTCCTGCGCTTCGCCTCGATGGACGCGGTTCGGCATTTCGTGGGAACGGATCCGCAGAAGGCCCACGTGCCGCCCGCTGCTCGCGCGCTGCTCCGCCGATTCGAGGACGAGGCGGTCCACTACGACGTGGTCGTCGACAATCGCGAACAATGAGCCCTACACTCACCTGTCTAGACTGCAATGCACGTTGAAACCCTCGGCGACGGCCGACCGGAGTATACCATCCTGGCCTGTGTCCATGGCGACGAGACCTGTGGGTGGCACGCCCTCAATCGCCTCAAGGCGGGCGACGTGACGCTGCAGGCCCCGGTCAAGTTCGTCCTTGCCAACGAGCGCGCGTTCAAGCTCGGCTACCGGTTCTGCGATACGGATTTGAACCGGGCCATGCCGGGCGACGCGTCGAGCGATCAGCACGAGGTGCGCCTCGCGGCCCGCCTCCGACGCGAGCTGGAGGGCACCACCGTCATCGACTTCCACTCTACCGAGTCGCGGGGCTGCCCGTACGCCATTGCGACGGGGGGAGACGCGGCCTCCCGCCGACTCGCTCGGTCAACCGGTCTCGACCGCCTCGTCGACATGAGCTACGTCGGCGGGGGGGTGACGGAGCACGTGACGGGCATAGCGATCGAGTGCGGGTACTACGACGACGAGGGCGCGGCGTCCAGTGCGCATCGCATCCTGCTGCACTTCCTGGCCGCCGAGGGACTCATCGACCGTCCCTACGTCCGCTCCACCCCAACGGTGTACGAGGTGTTCGGGGACGCGTCGGGGCGGGGCTTCGAGTTTGTCGCCGAGAACTTTCGGCGCGTGGAGGCGGGGGAGGTCTTCGCGACGAAGAACGGGAGCGTGCGGCGGGCGGACGAGGCTTTCTATCCGGTGCTCATGTCGACGTACGGGTACGAGGAGCGCATCGGATTCATGGCCCAACGGGCCGCCCCCGTCGCGGAATGACGCTTCGCCGTGCTCGCTCTGTCCGTCCGCGAGCAGGGGCGGGCCGGATTAAGGAGACCGCCAGGTGAGGCCAAATGAGGCCCCGATCCGCTCGTCGTAGAAGGCGCCCGCATCGATGGCCACGGCGGTGCGGAGCCGGAGGTTGTGCCGGGGGAGGAGCGGCCCGCGCACCTCGACCCGGAACGAATACTGATCGGTCCGTTCTCGGCGCTGGTCGACGCGCGACTTGCAGGCAGGCCCCCCACAGACCCCCTGGGCCCCGTAGTTGCGGCTGTAGGTCCCCAGAAGTCGGTAGGAGACGTCTGCCCCGAGGCTGCCCTCAATTCCCACGTGATGGGCCAGAACGATGCTGTTGCCGATGCCCGGCAGGTTGTCCTGAAGGCCGGGGGTACGGGCGGCGGGGGTAATGAGCGGCGTTCCCAACGTCCGGCCCTGGTAGGTCCACCCGTCGCGGTAAAAGCCGTGGTGGTAGTAGGTCGCATCGCCCCGCGCCGGCGCCTGTACGAACTTGGCGTACTGGCGCGTCATGCGGAGGTGCTCCCACAGCACGGCAGTCACGAGGGCAGACGCGTCCGGGCGGCGAAGGCGTACGCCCCAGAGGCCGTCCTGGGCACTGCGAAATCGGAAGCTGTGGATGTCCTCGTGGTAGAATTCCCGGTACACCCGGCCGTGGAGGCCGCCGAGGTCCAGGTCGAGGCTCAGGTCGTAGGCGGCGAGGTGGTTGGCGTTGGCGCGCACGTCGAGAACGTCCTGTTCGCCCAACACGGTGCTCAGCCAGTTGCGGACCGACACCGGCTCTTCGCCCCGACGGGGGTGCGTGCCGCCCCACTGGGCGTGGTGCACGAGTCCGATGTGGATCTGAAGGGGAGCGTCTGGAGAGAAGGCGCGGAGATACAACGACTTTTCGTGGAGGAGCGCATTGCGGACGAACCGCTCGCGTCCGAACCATCCGTGGGCCAGGTGGCCCTTCAGGGCCACGTGGGCACCGGTGCCCGGAACTGGCACGTAGCCGTCGGACGAGAGGGTGACCTTGGGGACCGGAGGGGCGTTTTTGCTCCAGGTGACGCTCCCGAGCGACAAACTCGGGGCCACGCGCCCAATCATCTGCTTCCGGCGGCCCACGGTGAGTTGGACGGCCCCGTACCGAAGCCGGCCGTACAGCTCGGACGCATGTGCCGTCGACGCCTCGGAGGCCCGCCCCACGAACTCGGCCCCGAATGCGTAGGTGAACCCACGGTGCTGAAAGGGGCGGCGGACGGCAAGCCTGAGCCCCACGTTGGCGGAGGCGGGGTCGATCACCCCATACCGGTTGGCGGAGAGCCAGAAGGGGAGGGAGGCGCCCGATCCTCCCGCCGCAAAGACCGTCGCGGAGTACCCCACGGCGTCGCCGCTGGGCTGGGCCCCGCTCTGCGGTATGGCGACGCCCCACGCGAGGACGAGCAGACCGACCCAGCGCACGACCGTCCAGTCCGTCGGGAGCATGGGAACGACGGAAGCATGGTGGAGCAGTCGTCGAGACTACGTGCGGCCCCCACACGTCATGGGCTCCTCGCGACTCGCATCCACCTCCTCATTCGGTGGGCGGTTGGGGGGAGGCGATCCGGTAGCACCGACGTGAGGAGGCACCCGCTGCACGGCTGTGCCGACAGGGCTACGAGGTTTGTGCCGGGGCCTCGTCCGAGAGGCGCCGGAAGTAGACCGAGAACGTCGCCACCGAGGCGGCTAGAAACAGCGTGCTGATCAGTCCCATCGCAGTGCAGGGCCGTGTGGGAAGGGCTGAGTGCGTAGGGTCTAATCTTGGCACGCTTCATGACGCTTCCGTCACGGATTCGGAGTGACTGGGGTGGACATCTGGATCAGTTTGGGCCTTCAAAATACTCCCGTAGAGCAGATCATCTCCGGCGGGCCCCCAATCGACGCCCGTGGAAATCGGTGCGCTACCGGACGACCGTGAGTTTTCGGGTCCGGGTGGTGCCGCCCGCCCGCATCCGCACGAAGTACATGCCCGGAGCGAGGTCCGACGTCGAGAGTCGCGTCCGGTGGCGCCCCGCCTCGAACTGGCCGCGGACGGGTGCCTTCACCGACCGTCCCAGGAGGTCATACACCGTAATCTGCACCGCCGTGGCGTCGGAGAGGCCGAAGTGAAGCGTCGCGTGCTGTCGGGAGGGGTTGGGGAAGGGAGGGCGAAGGGTGATCTGTTTGGGGGCGTTAAACTGGATGCCCGTCCTGTTGGCAGTGTGGGCGGTGCCGGTCGTGTCTACGTGCTGGAGGCGATAGCTCAGCGAGTCGATTGCGTACGGCGGGTTCTCGTCGGTGAACTGGTAGGATTGGGGCCCGCTCGTGGTGCTTTTGGAGAGGTTGCTCTCGACGAACCCGATTCGTTTCCACTGGGCCCCAGCGGACCTGCGCTGGACGTGGAAGCCGGTATTGTTGATCTCGGAGGTTGTGTTCCAGGACAGGCGGACGCCCGACTCGGTGGGCTCGGCCGAAAAATCGACGACCTCCGCGGAGCCCGCCTTGGGGGTAAGACGGAGGGCAAACCGGGCGTCGTTGGGGGCATCGATGGAGCCGGCCCCCTCGGCGAGCTTGAACGTGTAGGGCGCCTCACGCAGGTCCACGACGGCACCGGTCTCGCGGTCGACCAGCTCCACGGTCCACGTACGGGGGACGAGGGCGCGCTTCGACTCGGGCCACCGCACGGTGGCCGTGCCCGTCGTCCCGACCGACCGGGCCGAGAGCGGGTAGGAGCGGGTCTTGTTCTGCCCCGGCGGAGGCTCGCTGGCGAGGGTTCGGCGGACCAGTGTGCCGTTGCGCTGAAGGGGGCTGGTCAACGTGGCGTAGGCGTTCCCGGTCGGGGGCGGGAGCTGGGTGGCTTCGTACGTGTCCCAGCCCGTGTCGGCGTCCCCGCGGAAAAGCAGGGTGACGTCGTTTCGGGCAAGCGTGTCGGACGCGCTCGCCACGACGAGGGACAGGTCCAGCCGGACCGGTTCGTCCTGGGAGGCCGAGAGCAGCGCGGGCCTGCTCCCGATGAGGTCGCCCGGGGCGGACTGTCGGCCGTCCGCGCCGAAGGTAAGGCGGGTCTGGCCGCGGCCCTCCCGGGCACGCTCCACGAAAAAGCCCTGCCAGGCCGGAATGGTGTCGTCGGGCCCGCCCTGTGTGATCAGGGTCCACTGCCCCCCGCCCGAAGGGTCCCAGACCTGCACCGTGTTCTGGAAGCCGCGCCCGGAGAGGTCGCCCCCGGCCAGGGCGCCGAGGTCGAAGGCCACGTCGTACGGGTTTCCGAGCAGGTGGAGGGACCGGCTGGCGTCGAGCCCGTCGACCGTTACGTCCGCGGTCTGGTCTTCGTTGAGGTCGGGAATTTCCAGGGTCAGCCCGTCGGCGGAAATCGGGTCCACCTTGTCGTCGAAGAAGTAGAGGATAAAGCCCTCTCCACGCGGCAGTGCCGCCGAAGAGTCCGTAGCCGGCGTCCACTCCGTGCCGTCCCAGGTGTACAGCAGGGGCTCCGAGTTGACACCGAACGCGAGGTCGTCCTCAAAGGCGCGTCGGGTCGTGTTCGAGGGCGGGGCGAGCAGGCGCCAGCCCGTGTCGTTCCCCGTCCCGTCCGTCCCTCGAATGGTGGTCCGGTGGGTGGACGGGTCGACGGCAATCCGAAATGTGGCTTCGGGGCCACGTGACCCGGCTTCATCCCCTACGGCGAACGAGAACTGGTCATTGTCGGTGTCGGACGCGGTATGGTCGTACTGGACGGCCCCCTCTCTCAGGTCCGTTTGGGTGAAGGAGGCAGCGGGGCTGCCGCCCACCAGGAGCTCCCCCCGGGTCGGGGCCTGGGTGACCACGTACGTGAGTGTCGTGGGCGCGTCGTCCGGGTCGGAGGCACTGAGGTTGCCGGTCGTGAGGGTCGCGGATCCGCCCGGCGACAGGGCGAGGCCGGAGTTCGTCTCAAGAACGGGCGGCTCGTTTACGTCGTCGACCCGAAGCGAAAACTCTTCGCTATCGTTGGGCCTGGGGGCGACGGCCGGGTCGTTCACCGCGACGGTGACGGAGTAGCGGCGCGTGGCCTCGGCGTCGGCCGACTCGGTGAGCACGAGCCCATTCGCGTCGGTGAGGGCGAATGAGCCTGCGTCGGGCCCGCTGAGGGAGCGCTCGTTCGTGCCGAGGCCATCGTCGGCGACCGAAACGGTGGCGACCCGGGTGGGGGGGCTGTTGTTTTCCGCGATTGAGGCGTTGGGCGG
This sequence comes from Salinibacter ruber DSM 13855, assembly GCF_000013045.1. Classification (NCBI taxonomy): domain Bacteria; kingdom Pseudomonadati; phylum Rhodothermota; class Rhodothermia; order Rhodothermales; family Salinibacteraceae; genus Salinibacter; species Salinibacter ruber. The sequence continues at coordinate 3,353,208 of NC_007677.1, read as the reverse complement.
ATCGAGGGAGACAGTCGGGGGGGCGTTCGCGGACGTCACCACGATCGGGAACGTCGCTTCCGAGGTGCGTTTCCCGACTGCGTCTTCGACGAAAAGCGACAGGCTGTCGTTAGTGGCGTTGGGGGCGGTGTGCTCGTACTCGACGAGTCCTCCGTCCAAGTCCGCCTGCGTGAAGGATGCGTTCGGGCTGCCGTCGACCACGAGTGTGCCCTGCGTCGGCCCGTCGGTAACCCTGTAGGTAAGAGCCGACGGGGCATCGTCCGGGTCGGAAGCGCTGAGATCGCTGGTCGTGAGGGGTGTGGACCCGCCTTCAAGAAGCGTTACTCCGGTGTTCGTGTCGAGGGTCGGGGCTTGATTCGGGGCGTACTCCAGGGTGACAATCGCGTCGGGCGCACCCGCGTCCACCGTGAGGGAGTCGCGCCCGGTCATGTCCTTGCCGTACGCGCCTCCGTCCGGGACATTCTGAATTGTGCCGGTGACGCCCTCGGGCAAATCCCAGGCAATGGTGAGGTCGGTCCCGCTTGCTGCCTGAAAGCGAATCTGGTGTTGCGTGGTCCCCTCGAATTGCGCACCGCCCGGCCGAATGTCCTTCAGAAGCCCCTCCCCGAACCCGGACACGGGGACGTTGTCGTCGACGAGGCGGACGTCAAAAACTTCGGAGGGGGGGACGGGGGGTTGCTCCTGCTCCCCAAGTGCCGGATCGATGCCGTTTGTGGCCTCCGGGGCGAGGCCAAGCGTTAAGGTGAAGACGTCCCCCTCCCCGTTGCGTACGGTAAGGGGGATGCGGGGATCGGCGTCCTGCGCGTGGGCGGCCCGAAGAGGAAGGCCGAGGCCGCCGAGCAGTACAAAGACGAGGGCCGCACGGATCGCCCGCCGGCCAGAAGTTAAGAGGGGAATGCCCATCATGGTACGGTGGGGCCCGACTGAGCGAAGTAGGGAACGCTCCGGACCGCTCTGGTCCCTTGTTTCCCAAAAGCATCATCGAAGGACGGTGCCCCCGGTGGGGGACGACCGAAAGAGAGGACGACCTGCGCGATGCCGCAAACGAACGTCAGTCGCCCTACCTCAACGAAGGGACAAGAATCTTGCCAGTGGAGAAGCACCCCACCACGGAAGAGACGCCTTCAGCGTCGTGAATCGTCCCGCAGCCCCTTGATGGCGCGTGCTGGGGAGCTTCAAGAGATGAATAGGCATGCTCGGGCTTCCCTGATGCGCGGACGGCAAGGGGCGGAAGCACGCACCGGGCTTTAGGCTTCTTCCCGTACGGGTACGGTTGGGGAATGGGTGACCTCTAGGGTGACGATTTCCCCGAAGTCGAGCGCGACGAGACACTCATCGTCGAGCGCGCCGTTCTGGTCCGCCGACTGATACGTGTACAGCTTCTTCTCGCTGATCGTGGACGGTTCATGCTGGTAGGTCGTGAAGTCCTGGGCCATCTGTCGGGCCGTAGATTCCGGTACGCCTTCGAGGTTGCGGTGGTGGAACGAGGGCGTGCTCGGGCGTGAGGCCCGAGTCGGGCTCTGAAACGTGATGTTTACAGTGGAGGCAGGTTCATTCATGACACCTGGAAGGTTTGCGAGGAGGAGGCCGCAGCACCGAGGAGGGGCGCCTCGCGTCCCGTCTTTCGTGGAGGGAGCCCCTGTGCGGGGACGAGGTCGTCGATCTTCGTGGATGGTTCTGGGAGCGGGGGCCGGTCAGTTTCGACCCACGGTGGGGGGCATCTCCGTTTCGTTGCTGAACGAGAACCAAATGAGCATCGCCTGGTCCGTCGGGCCGAAGGGACAATCGGCCTCGCGGTACTCCTCCCATCCGCGGCGGTAGGCATATCGACCGGCCCGGCGCAGATCGGGAGGAAGGTCTTCGTCGAGCGACTCCTCGGGGTCGGAGTCGGCGACGGATCCGAACGGAAGGAAGGAGTTGTTGAGGAACATTCTGATCGGTCCAATAGGCGAAAGATGGCGTTTCGGGATGCTCCGGAAAGCCAGTCGATAGAACGAGCGGTCCGGAATGTGTCTGTCAGATGATCCTCCGTTCTTAGGTATCGACGGTCCGCGGGGAGAGCTTAAATGCGCAGGTGGACAGGGGCCCGCGGGAGGCCAACGACATCCGACCCTGCTTCCCGCCCGATGGCAATGGGGGATCGGTGACGATGCCCAGCTCCGTCTCTCTGCCCAATTGTGAAGGTCGGTGTTTCCAGGAAGGATCCGTACAGCGGTCGGCAAATCGATGCTACGAAAACCGTTCCAGACGTTGAGAGGAGGCGGTGAACACTACAGAAGCATACATCTCTTTCGCAAAACGAGGGGGCTGGAGGGGCGCGATTTGCGGGTTTCCGCAGAGAAAAGAGCAGGCCGGGGGCATTCGTCGATTGTGCCCGGGCACACTCCCGGGGCATCGGCCGCCGATCGTGGCGTGTCCGGTCTCCAATCGGGGCAATTCGTGGCAAGGTGGGGAAAATCTACCGTTTTTCGGGGATGTCTTCCGCCGGCGAGGAAGCTGTGTGAGCCAGTCAGAAGCGGGGGGCGGCCGGGCGTGCCTGCCTGATGGAGGGACGGTGAGGAATGAACCATTCGGGGAAGCTCGGGTACACACAGTCCGCTCGACGACTGCCCGCACGACGCCCTCAGCCCCTCATGACGTCCTTTCAGCGGTCCAGCGGACGCCGGTGCCTCGTTCTTGGCGTGTGGCTCCTCGTGGTTCTGTGGGGGAGCGGGGCCGCTACGCCGCTACAGGCCCAATCGCAGGCCTCCGACGACCCGAGTCCGCACAGTGAGGCGACACTCGTCAGTGAGCAGGACGCGATCGTGCCGGGCGAGCCATTGACGGTGGGCCTTCGGTTGAACATGGAGGAGGGGTGGCACAGCTACTGGAAGAACCCCGGGGCGTCTGGGGAGCCGACGTCCATCGACTGGGCACTGCCGGAAGGCTACGAGACGAGCGGATTCCAATGGCCCTATCCACATCAAATTGAGTTCGGGTCCCTCATCAGCTATGGGTACTCCGACGAGGTCTTGCTGATTGCCACCGTCACCCCGCCGGACACGCTGACGCCGGGCACGACGGCGACCCTCGGCGGGCGCGCCAAGTGGTTGATCTGCGAGGAAATTTGCCTGCCTGCGCACTCGGACGTGGAGGTGACGCTCCCCGTGGCGGAAGAGGCCTCCCCAAAACCGGGGCGCGCCTCTGCCTTCGAGGCGGCACGGGCGAAGCATCCGAAGCGTGTGAGCGACTGGTCGGTAGGGGCGGGGCGCAGTGAAGGCCGCTACACCCTGATCTTGGGGGCGCCGGACGGGGCACGGCCCGACCTAGAGGGAGCCTATTTCTTTCCGGCGGAGAAGTCCGTCGTCGACCCGGGCGCGCCCCAGCCCGTGACGCGGAACGGAGACACCTACACGATTGCACTGCGGCAGTCGGAGTACGCCCAGGCGCCGGCCGACCGACTGCGAGGCGTGCTGGTGGCGCCCGAGGGCACAGGCTGGGACCCGGACGGCAGGGTGCGCGCGATGCAGGTGGACGTGCCGGTCGACTCGACGCTTTCGGCGGCCGACGCGATGGGGGCCGGGGCCTCGTCGGCCGGGGGCGGACTCTCGCTCCCGTGGGCGCTCGCGTTCGCCCTGGTCGGTGGGGTTCTGCTGAACCTGATGCCCTGCGTGTTTCCGGTCTTGTCGGTGAAGATCCTCGGGTTCGCCGAGGAGGCGGGGGGCGAGGCCGGCGCCATGCGGCGCCACGGATTGCTCTTCGGCGCGGGCGTCCTGGGGTCGATGTGGATCCTGGCCGGGGGGCTTCTGGCCCTGCGGGCCGCAGGCAGCCAGATTGGATGGGGCTTTCAGCTCCAGTCGCCCATCTTCATTGCCCTCATGACGATGCTCTTCTTCGGCATCGGGCTGAACCTGCTCGGGGCCTTCGAGGTCGGCACGACCCTCATGGGCTGGGGCGGGCGGATGGAGGCGGCGGCGTCCGGGGGCGGCAACCTGAGCGCCTTCCTCACCGGTGTGCTCGCCACGGTCGTCGCGACGCCCTGCACGGCGCCATTCATGGGGGCGGCGCTCGGGGTGGCCCTCACGCTCTCGACGGTGGGGGCCCTGCTGATCTTCACGGCCCTCGGCGTCGGCATGGCTGCCCCGTACGTTGTTCTGTCTACGACCCCGGCCCTCCTCGACCGCCTGCCCGATCCGGGTGCCTGGATGGAGACGCTGAAACAGGCCTTCGCCTTCCCCATGTTTGCGACCGCCATCTGGCTCGTGTGGGTCTTCGGGCAGCAGACGAGCACCGGCGGGGTGGCCTTTCTGCTCGCCGGGCTCCTGTTGCTGGGCGTGGCGGCCTGGATCGTGAACCGCTGGTCGGCGCCGCAGCTCTCGCAGACGGCCACGCTGGTTACGCGGGGGCTGGCGGGGGCCGCGCTGGTGGGCGGCATTGCCGTCGCGGTCATCGGGGCCGGCTCGGCGCCCGCGGAGCAGCAGGCCACGGCCACAGCCACGGACGCGTCGGGGACGGACACGACGTGGCGCTCCTACGCCCCAGAAACCATCGAGTCCCTCCGGGCTGAAGGACGCCCTGTTTTCGTGGACTTCACCGCGGCCTGGTGCCTTACCTGCCAGGTCAACAAGCGCCGTGTACTGACGGCCGAATCAGTGCAGAATGCGTTCGACGAGAAGGACGTGGCGCTCGTGCGGGCCGACTGGACGAGCCGCGATCCGGAGATCACCCGTGCCCTCGAATCGCATGGCCGGAGCGGGGTCCCGGTCTACGTGCTCTACGCGGGCGACGGCTCCGAGCCCGAACTGTTGCCGGAGGTGCTTACGGAAGATGCGGTCCTCAATGCGCTGGACGACCTCTCCTCGACGGTTGCTGCCACGCATGAGCCTCACTGACTGAACTGTAGCACGACGGTTGCAACCTCCGCCCCCGTTCTCAATTTGGGACCCTCCGCTTTCTTGAAACAACCACCCGTGTGTCCATGACCACACGCCATCCCCGAGTCCTCTGCGCGGCCCTCGTCGTCGGACTGCTAACGGCCGCTGCGCTTCCCGCCACGAGCATGGCCCAGACCAATCAGGCCGAAGTCGGCGAGCCCGCGCCCAACTTTACCCTGCAGGCCGCCGACGGTGACGAGCACAGCCTGGCTGACTTTGAGGGCCAGTACGTCGTGCTCGAATGGCTCAACTTCGGATGCCCGTTCGTCGGAAAGCACTACGGCAGCGGAAACATGCAGCGGCTCCAGGACACCTACACCGACGAGGGCGTCGTGTGGCTCTCGATTGTCTCCTCGGCGCCCGGCAAGCAGGGCTACTATCCGCCCGGCGAGATGGTCGAACAGAAGAAGAAGCACGACGGCAACATGACGGCCATATTGATGGACCCGGAGGGTGAGGTCGGAAAGACGTACGACGCAACGGTCACGCCGCACATGTACGTGATTAGTCCGGAAGGAGAGCTGCTCTACCGCGGGGGCATCGACGACAAGCCGACCACGGACGAGGCCGACATCGAGGGAGCGACGAACTACGTCCGGATGGCCCTTGACGCCGCGATGAACGGGGAAGAGGTGCGTCCCAAGCGCGCGGAGCCGTACGGGTGCACCATCAAATACGCCTCGAAGTAAGCGGCCGTCCCCACGCTGCCGTTCTGCCGACCGGTCGTTCCAGGCCGGTCGGCATTTTCTGCTTCTGTGTGTCTCCTCTCCTTTCGAGGCCGAGCGAGATCCATCGTCCGGATGAACGAAGTGTGCACCGATTGTGGATAACTTCCCCCTTCACAGTGCACAGAGCCCTCATTGGAAACAATAACAGAGTTTCCCCGCCGGGGCGGAGGGGCTCAGCGGGGTCATTGGACTGTTCTGGTTGTTCTGTTATTGTCCTACAGAGAAGAAGTCTGTGGATGCGTTGTGGATAACCGTGGTCGGGGCTGAGGCGGGCCCCCGCCATTTCTGCCGATAGACTTCTGTTATTTTTTCGACGCCTCCGTTCCCCAACGGCCCTGGGGCTCACCCTTTCGCCAGAACGGCCCGGGCGGTCGTGGCGTCCGCAACTGGGGTGGGGCGTGGGGGCGACGCCCCAGGGCACGCGTTCCTCACTCCTCCCCCGCACGGACCGATTTTTGTACGGGAAATACGTAGGTTTCTCAAAGACGCCGTCCCGAGAGTGAACCGGGCGGAACCTCGTTGCGTTTGTGCGCAGCGGTTTCCACCTTGCAACTGTCACGAACGCCCCCTGCAGTGTTCCGTTCGGCCGGGGCGGACCCCACACATCTCCACAGTTCGAAACGAATTACACTGGTATGGACATCACAGTTATCGGCACCGGGTACGTTGGCCTCGTCTCGGGCACCTGCTTCGCGGAAATGGGCCACGACGTCACGTGTGTTGACGTCGACGAGGAGAAAGTTGCCCAGCTCTCCGACGGTGAGATTCCCATCTACGAGCCCGACCTGGATCGGTACTTCGAGCGGGCGCGAGCGGAGGACCGTCTCCGCTTCACGACGGATTTGGCGGAGGGAATCGCGGGCTCGAAGATCGTGTTTTTTGCCCTTCCGACGCCGCCGGGGGAGGACGGCTCGGCCGATCTCTCGTACGTGTTGGACGCGGCGGGCGACGTGGCCGATCTGCTCGTGGAGGCGGACGACCCGGAGCACCGAATTGTCGTCAACAAGAGCACCGTGCCGGTGGGCACCGGCGATCGGGTGGAAGAGGCATTCGCGGATCGCGGCCTCGACATTGGCGGGGAGGTGGACGTTGTCTCCAATCCTGAGTTTCTGCGGGAGGGATCCGCGGTGGACGATTTCCTGAAGCCGGATCGGGTCGTGATTGGGACGGAGAGCGACCGGGCCGCCGAGACGATGAAGCGGCTCTACGAGCCGTTCGTGCGGCAGGGGAACCCCGTCCTCGTCGTCGACCGTCGTTCGGCGGAAATGATTAAGTACGCGGCCAACTCGCTCCTGGCCACGCGCATCTCGTTCATGAACGAAATCGCGAACGTCTGCGAACGGGTCGGGGCCAACGTGGACAAGGTGCGCCTCGGCATCAGCAAGGACCACCGCATTGGGCCGCACTTTCTGTACGCCGGCATCGGCTTTGGGGGCAGTTGCTTCCCGAAGGACGTGCAGGCCCTCGCCCGGAAGGGCCGGGAGAAAGGGTACGACTTCCAAATCCTGGACGCCGTCCTCGACGTAAACGACCAGCAGCGGCGGCGCCTGGCCGAGCAGGTGGAGGACTACTTCGACGGCGACCTGGACGGGCGGCGGATTGCCGTCTGGGGCCTGTCGTTCAAGCCCGGCACCGACGACACCCGAGAGGCGCCCTCGCACGTCATCATCGATTATCTCCTGGAGAGGGGCGCCGACGTGGTGGGGTACGACCCCGAAGCCATCGAGACGACGAAAGAGACGTTCGGTGACCAGATCGCGTATGCCGACGGCATGTACGAGGCGGTTGAGGGGGCCGAGTCGCTCTTGATTTGTACCGAGTGGCACGAGTTTCGCCGGCCGGACCTGGGCGCGGTGCGGGAGCACCTGGAGAACCCGCTCGTGCTCGACGGGCGCAACCTGTACGATCCCGCCCGGATGGCCGAGATGGGCTTCGAGTACCACAGCATCGGGCGGCCGAGCTACGCGCCGGAGACCAATCAGGAGGCCATCGAGGCGGCCATTGTCGAAAACGGGCAGCCGTAAGCACCGCGCGCCCCGCGTTCTCTTTTCCACGTGTCTACGCCAACGCTCATGCCCCGCACCCTTATCACTGGCGGCGCCGGCTTCCTCGGCTCCCATCTCTGCGACCGCTTCATCGAGGAGGGCCACTCGGTGATCTGCATGGACAACCTCATTACGGGCGACACCGAAAACATCGAGCACCTGTTTGAGCTCGGACAGGACCGCTTCCGGTTCGTCGAGTACGACGTGACCGACTACCTCCACGTCAACGGCGAGCTCGACTACGTCCTGCACTTCGCGAGCCCCGCCGCGCCGGACGACTACCTGCAGTACCCGATCCAGACGTTAAAGGTCGGGGCCCTCGGCACCCACAAGGCCCTGGGCCTCGCTAAGGCGAAAGACGCGCGCCTGTTGATCGCGTCCACGAGCGAGGTGTACGGCGACCCGCAGGTCCATCCGCAGTCGGAGGACTACTGGGGCAACGTGAATCCGGTGGGCAAGCGCGGGGTGTACGACGAGGCCAAACGGTTTGGGGAGGCGCTCACGATGGCCTACCACCGGTACCACGGGGTCGAGACCCGCATCGCGCGGATCTTCAACACGTACGGCCCGCGGATGCGCATCGACGACGGCCGGGCCCTGCCCAACTTCATGTCGCAGGCGCTCCGGGGCGATCCCCTCACCGTCTACGGCGACGGCAGCCAGACGCGCGCGTTCTGCTACGTCGACGACCTCGTGGAGGGCCTCTACCGGCTTCTCATGAGCGACGCGACCGACCCGGTCAACATCGGAAACCCCGACGAGATCACGATCAAAGAGTTTGCCGAAGAGATCATCGAGGTGACCGATTCGGACAGCGACATCACCTACGAGCCCCTCCCGTCCGACGACCCGCAGGTGCGCCAGCCGGACATCTCGCGGGCCAGGGAAGAGCTCGGGTGGACGCCGGAGGTGGACCGCCGGGAGGGCCTCCGGCGCACGCTGGAGTACTTTCGGGCGGAGGTAGAGGCCACGACCGCTCCCGCCCGCGACTGAGTGCCGACGCGTGCGTCCGTCCCGTTCAGGGGCCATCGACGGGGCCGGCCCCCTCGGTGATCCGGACCACGCGCTGGGGAAACGGAATGTCGATGCCCGCCTCGGCAAACCGGGACAGGGCCCGCCGATACACGTCGTCGCGGACGGCCCGCTTTCCGCGGGGGGCGTCGATCCAGAGAAGCACCTGCAGAACGACGGCGTGGTCCCCGAGCGACGCCACGTTCACCTCCGGGGCCGGGGCCTGAAGAATGCGGTCGGTCCCCCGAAGAATGTCGTGGAGGAGCGACGTGGCCCGGTCCAGGTTTGTCCCGTAGGCCACCCCAATTGTCAATTCGGTAGCGGCTCAACAAGTAGTGAGTCTTTCTGTTTGAACTGCGTCGCGTCTGGCCCACCAGCCTGGTCTATCCGATGATCAAAGAGACTTACGAGTGTAGAGAGTGTGGCTCCTCGAACATCGTCAAAAACGGACACAGCGCTAGCGGCTCTCAGCAGTATCACTGCAAGGACTGTGGAGCGCACAAGGTTCTCGATCCAGAGCCGCGAGGCTACTCCGAGGAGGAGAAAGAGAAAATCCTCCGTGCTTACCGCGAGCGCGGGTCAAAGCGGGCAATCAGCCGGATATTCGGCATCAGCCGCAATACATTGACCCGGTGGCTCAAAAAAAGGGACGAGAATCCGATTCAGTAGCCGAAGGGCTCCGGCCTGCTGAGGAAGGCGATGTCCTTGAACTCGATGAATGCTGGACGTATGTCCGAGAGCGGGCGAATAAACGGTGGCTGTGGGTTGCTCTGTGCCGGAGAACCCGGCAGGTCGTGGCATTTGTGATCGGAGACCGTTCGGCCAGAACCTGTGCTCGGCTCTGGAGCCGGATTCCGGAGGAATACCGTCAGGGCAGAAGCTTCAGCGACTTCTGGAAGTCCTATCGCCCAGTGTTTGCGGGCGACCCCAGCCACCGGCAGGTCGGAAAGTCCAGTGGTGAGATGGCCCACGTGGAAAGATTCTTCGGGCGACTGCGCCAGAAGCTGGCCCGGTATGTCCGCCGGACGCGAGCGGCCTCCGAGTCAGAACGGATGCTCCATCTGACGACGAAACTGTTCGTGGAGTGGTACAACGAAGCCATCACTTAACATCTATCCGCTACCGTCAATTCGATTCGGGTTTTGTGCTCGGGGAGCATGTGGTTGACGATGACTTCCGTCCCGAGCACGTCGTTGGGGATCATCACGATCTCGTTGCTGCGGGTGCGGATGACGGTCTTGTGGAGGTTGATCGCCAGCACGTCTCCGATATAGTCGCCCACCTCGATCCGGTCCCCGACCCGAAAATTGCGATCGGCCGTGAGGGTAACGCCCGCGAGCACGTTCGAGAGGATCGTTTTGGCGGCGAGGGCCACGGCCAGCCCGGCAATGCCCAGGGAGGCGAGGAAGGCGGTCACCTCAATGCCCAGCTCCCGCAGCGCGATCAGAACGCCCCCAATCCAGATCACGTAGATCGCCGTCAGGTCCAGTAGCCGGACCACGCGCTCGTCGACGTCCGTGTCGGTCCGGCTGGCGAGGGGCAGCCCGTATTCGCGGATCAGGTTTTTGACCAGGCTGGCCAGGATCCAGGTGCCCGTGAGGACGAACAGGGCGCGCTGGGCGCCGTCCCATTGGCTAAACTGCTCGCGCACCTGGGGGAGGCGGTACAGGGCGTAGGTCACCGAGCCGAAGCCGACGAGCACGCTGATCGGAGGGCCGAAAATCCGGAGGAGCATGCCGTCGATCTGGTACCGTCCCCGGTCGGCCCGTCGACTTAGCCACTGGATGGCACGAAATAACAGGTACGCCCCCAGGCATCCCGCCGCGACGATCACGAGGGAGACGACGAGGCTCTGGACTGAAATCCCACTCATAGTACGGGGGGGGTCGAGTGTAGGGGGCGCGCGGAATTGAGGACACGAGGCCGACAAGCCCTCAACTGTGTGTCAGGGGAACGGGTGCGTGTAAGGATACACGGATGCACAGAGACAATCGAGGCCTTTTTCCCAACCTCCCCTTCCCACGATGCAACACGACGGCGCTCCTCGAACTGGACGATGGACCCTTCTGCAGGCCCCTCTCGTTTTGGGAATGTTGTTCCTACTGATGGGAGGATGCAACAGCGTAGGGTCCGACCCGACCGACGAGACGAGCTTCAACACCGAAGTAGAAACGCAAACGGTTGCGACCGGGGCCGTGGATACCGAAGAGCTCGACAAGGGAACGTACGGCAAGATCGTCGAGGGCACACAGGTTGTCCTTCGGAGCGAAGACGAACTCGCCGCCTTCTGGGCGGAGTTGCACGGCGGATCGACCAGCGCGGGCGGAGATGCCCTCCCAGATCCGCCTCAGGTCGATTTTGAGACGCAGATAGTTGTGGGCGTGGTGCTGGGCGAACGGTCCACCGGCGGGTATTCGGTCGACATTGACCGGGTGATGGCCAACGAGGACCAGGGCACGATGCGTGTCGAGTATACCAGGATCGAGCCGGGCGACGCGTGTGTGGTTACACAGGCACTTACGTCCCCGTACGTGCTCGCGACGGTGGACCTACGGGACGAACCGGTAGACTCGGGCGACGAAGTCATGTTTGCCCGCTCCGAGCAGACACGTTCCTGCTAGACGGACGGGCGACGCGGATTCCGAAGAGCGGACTCGTTCTTGCTGTCCGCCACCGGGGAGTGGCGGCGACGCGCCGGAAAGGTGTTGGGGGATTCTCGGGGACGGAGAGGAGGGGCTTCGCGGAGCGGGCGCCCCGGACCTGCAGACGTCTTTCTGAACGCGTGAAGGCGTTTGCTCAGGGCAGCAGAAGAACAGGCCGTTTACGACTCTGCCTCGTTCGTCGCGGCCTTCTTTGCAGTCGTTTTGTCGGCGGAGTCCGCCTCGTCGCGGTCCGAGTCTTCGGCCCGGTTCGGGCAGTTCTCGCGGATGCAGTGGCCGTACATGTTCAGGGAGTGGTGCTTAATCTCAAACTCGTAGATGTCGGCCACCATCTCCTGAATGCTCTGCAGCCGCGGGTCGCAGAACTCGAACAGCTCATTGCAGTCCATGCAGATGAGGTGGTCGTGCTGCCAGTAGCTGTAGGCCCGCTCGTACTTGGCCTGGTTCTTCCCGAACTGGTGACGCACCACGAGGTCGCACTCCAGCAGTAACTCCAGGGTATTGTAGACCGTGGCCCGGCTCACCTCGGTCCCGTCCTGCTTGAGCCGAACGTACAGCTCGTCGGCGTCGATGTGGTCTTCCGTCTGGTAGATCTCTTCCAGGACGGCAAAGCGCTCGGGCGTCTGTCGCTTGTTGCGCTTTTTGAGGAAGGCCTGGAAGATGGAGCGAACCTCGTCGATCTTCTGTTGGGGAAGGGTCGACATGCCACTGGTGGGCCTGTGTTCGACAGCAACGGGGGCGTCGGGTTGTGCGGGCGAGAGAGCAGATGCACCCCCGATACGACCGGCCTGCTCACGGGTCAGACGAACCGGTGGCGGCGTGGGGGGTTCCGGGGGGGGCGTCCAGCAGCGCCTCCACGTCGCCCCGAATTTCGGCGTGCAGGGCCTCGATCGACCGGTGCCCGTCGAGCCGATGAATGCGGGCGGAATGCTCGTCGGCGAGCGTGTCGTAGGCCGCCGCAACGCGGTGATAAAACGCCTCGTCCTCCGCCTCCATGCGGTCGCCGGCCGCGTCGTTGCCCTCGGTGCGCCGGGCACGGGCGGTCTCGGGGTCGAGTTCTACGAGGTAGGTGCGGTCGGGCACGAGGCCGTCCGTCACGCGACGGTGAAAGGACTGCAGCCACTCCGGATCGGCGACGTTGCGGCCGGCCCCCTGATAGGCCGTGGTCGAGTCGTAGAAGCGATCGCAGATGACAATCCGCCCCGCCTCCAACGCCGGCCGGATGCGCTCGGTCACAAGCTGGGTCCGGGCGGCCGAGAACAGAAGCAACTCTGCCATCGGATGGACGTTTAGGGCAGGCTCCAACAGAACGGAGCGGACCTGCTCGGACAACTCGGTGCCGCCGGGCTCGCGGACGAGAAGGGTTTTGTGCCCGCGCTCCTGCAGGTGCTCGTTGAGCCGGTGGGCCTGCGTGCTCTTTCCGCTTCCGTCAATGCCTTCGAATGTGAGAAGCAGCATGGGGACCCCAAGAGCATGAGAATCAATTCGGTGCCCGGCGGGCGCCCGCCCCGCGACGGCCGGCCGTCCCGTGCAGGCGCTCTCTTTGGATGTTCCTCCGCGGAGGCGTTATACTTTGGGAGCGAATGCCGGCCGGGACCGTCGGCACGACGATTCGGTGACAACCGTGCGCACTCCTCACTCACGTACTGGTGTGGTATGAACACGTTCGACTTCGGCTTCGATGACTCCGAGGACTCCCCACACGAGGACCCCCTCGAAGATCTCGTGGCCGCGTACGAAAACGACCCGTCTGCGTACTTCGACTCCGGCGACCTCGAAGAGATTGCCTCGTTCTACTTCGAGGAGGGGGAGATGGAAACGGCCCTCGAGGTCATCGACCGTCTCATCGAGCTTCACCCCTACACCTCCGACGCCTGGATGCGGCGCGGCATTCTCCTGAACAACTTGGGCCGCCCGGAAGAGGCCCTGGAGGCCTACGAGCAGGCCCTCGACGTGAACCCGACCGACACCGAAACGCTCATCAATCTCGGGATTACGCTCGACAGCCTGGGGCGGGTGGACGAGGCCCTGGAGGCCTACGACGAGGCGCTCTCCATCAACCCGCTGCACGGGGAGGCCCTCTTCAACCTCGGGGTAACGCTGGAACGGGACGAGCAACTGGAGGCGGCCGTGGAGGCCTTCCAGCGATGTGCGGACGTCTATCCGGAGCACCCGGAGGTCTGGTACGAGCTGGGCTACTGCTACGACCGGCTCGGCGAGGACGAGAAGAGCGTGGAGGCGTACGACAATCACCTCGACATCGACCCGTACTCGAAAGACGCGTGGTACAACCGAGGCATTGTGCTGAACCGGCTGGGCCGCTTCGGAGAGGCGGTAGAGAGCTACGACATGGCCCTTGCAATCCACGACGAGTTTGCCTCCGCCTACTACAATCGAGGCAACGCGGAGGCGAACCAGGGGGACCTGGAGGCGGCCGTCGAGAGCTACGAGCGCGTGCTGGAGCTCGAAGGGCCGGATGCGGCGACCTACTACAACCTTGCGCTCGCCTACGAGGAGCAGGGCGACCTCCGCGCCGCGCGCACCTACTACGAGAAGACGCTCGACCTCAAGTCGAACTATCCGGAGGCGTGGTACGGCCTCGGCTGCTGCTTCGACACGGACGAGCGCCCCGAAGAGGCGCTTGAGTGCTTCCGCTACGCCGTGAACCTGGACGCGAACGTGCCCAAGTTCTGGACGGCGCGGGCCGACTGCGCGTACAAGGTGGGGAAGCTCGACGAGGCGCTGGAGTCTTACCAGCACGCCGTGCGGCTCGACGAGTCGAACGAGCACGCCTGGACGGGCTACGCCGAGACGCTTCTGGAGAAGGAGCAGCCCGAAGAGGCGCTGGAGGCGTACCGACAGGCCCTGGAGCTCGACCCGAAAAGCGCCAACACGTACTTCCGGCAGGCGAAGGCCCTGCTGGCGCTCGGGCGGGCGGACGAAAGCATTCGGGCCCTCAAGACGGCCTTTCGGCTCGATCCCGCGAAGAAGGAGGAGTTCCAGAAGGCCTATCCCACCCTTTACGACAACGACCGCGTCCGGCGGCTTCTCGATCTCGATTCGTAGCCCCCGGCCCGGATCGTCGCGCCGAGTGCCGCGTCCGCACCAGCGGTCTCTTGCCGAACTCATCCGCCCTCCTGCATGCCCAGCGCCCCGTTTGCCTTCGTCCGCCATGTGCTGTACGGCGTGTTGATGGGCGGTGCCGACGTGATTCCGGGCGTCAGCGGCGGCACCATGGCCCTCATCGTCGGCATCTACGAGCGGCTCGTGGGGGCCCTCAGCTCGGCGGTGTCGTTTGGGCTGTCGCTGCTACGCCTCGACCGCGCGGCCGCCCAGCAACACTGGGCCGCGGTGCCGTGGCGCCTCATCGGCCCCCTCCTGGGCGGGATCGGGGTCGCCATTCTTGGCGGGGCGCGGGTGATTCCGCCCCTGATGGAGGCGTACCCGGCCCCCATGCGGGGGCTCTTCTTCGGCCTCGTGGCCGCGTCGCTTCTGATCCCAGCCCGTCGCATCGAGCGGGTCACAGGCCTCCGGGTGGGCATCGGCCTCGCCTGTGCCGCCGGGGCGTTTTTCCTGACCAGCCTCCCTGCCCTCGCCGTGTCGGACCCGAGCCTCATTCGGGTCTTCTGCTCGGCCATGATCGCGATTTGTGCCATGATTCTCCCCGGCGTGAGCGGGGCGTTCCTGCTGGAGGCGCTCGGCATCTACGCCCCCACGCTCGAAGCGGTCAATGCGCTCGACTGGGGGTACGTGCTCACGTTCTGCGCCGGGGCGGCCGTCGGGCTCGGCACGTTCGCGAAACTGCTCGATCTGCTCCTCACGCACCGCCACGACGCAATGATGGCGGCGCTCGTGGGGCTTATCGCCGGGGCGCTCCGGGCCCTCTGGCCCTACGGCGGGGCCGAGCGTGTCCTGCGGGCCCCCGAGGCCGGCGAGCCGATCGGGTCGGTCGTGCTCCTTGCCCTGGTCGGGTTTGGGGCCGTGCTCGCGCTGCTGGCCTGGAGCCCATCCACCGCCGGAAAAGAGACGACCGCCTCCGCCTCGTAGCGTGACGTTCGGGCTCGCCTCGCCGCCGCTCCTCCCCGATGCGCCCTCTTCTTCTCTTCGTCGGTCTTGCTGCTGCCCTTCCCGGACTGGTCGGGTGCGCCCCGACGCGGCTTCCGGGGGCGTCCGCCTCGTCGCGCCTGGACTCCCTCCGGGCCGAGAATGCTACGCTGCGGAGCCGGCTTCGCCGCGTGGAAGACTCGCTGCGGTTTCGGGACGACCTTGCGACGGGGCAGTACTACCGCGACCTGCGCGTCCTGACGGACCGCCTGAACCGCCTGGCCTACGAGGTGCAGATGCGCCGCCAGGGGGGGCGGGCGGTGCGCGTGCTTCCGGCCGACTCGTTGTTCGAGGCCGGCACGGCCACCCTCACGGCGGCGGGAAAGAAGCGGCTCCGGGCCACGATTGCTCACCTGGAGACGGCCTACCCCACGCGGGCGGTCCGGGTGGAGGGGCACGCCGACGATACCCCCTTGAGTGAGGCCCTCCAGGAGCGGTTTGCGTCGAACTGGGAGCTCTCGGCGGCCCGGGCCACGGCGGTCGTGCGCTACCTCAGTGCCCGCAGCGCCCTGGCCCCGTCCCAGTTTGCCGCCCTCGCCTACGGGGCCACGGACCCGGTCGCGTCGAACGCAACGGCTCGGGGGCGCCGTCGGAACCGGCGGGTTCGCATTGCGGTCCTCCCGCCCCCGCAGGACTACTCCCGCCCCGTCGACACGTCCTGGTGAACGGCCCGATACCGCCCGACGAAATGGAGATGGCTCCGCGCCCCGTCCCCGCTCGGGTAGACGCCAAAGCCGTTGATCCGGTACTCCGGGCCCGTGGGCGTGTCCACCACCCGCTCCCGAAAGCTCTCAACGACCCCGGCGTCGGTCTTGCGGTGCCAGACGATGGCGCCGTCGGACACCCGCCCGCGGTACGTGATGGGGGCCCCGTCGGGCGGATTCACCTCGCAGATCAGCGTTCCGTCGTCGGTGACGTAGTTGCGCGCCGTCTTGCGGACGACACGCCCGTCCGGATACCGATCGATCTGTGTGCCCACCTGCACGCCGTCCTCCCATCGGTAGCGGTGCTCCGTCGAGAGGGAGTCGACCTGCGTCCCGTCGTGGGCATACACCACGAACGCCCCCGTCCAGTGGCCCGTGAGCGACTCCAGCGCCGCCCGGGGCGACTGGGCCTGCGCGGGCCGTCCCGCGGTGGCAACAAGCAGGAGGCCCAGCGTCACGACCGTCCGCCCCAGAACGTCCCCTCCGGCGACAGGCCCCGGTCTGTTCCGGCTCCGTCCAATACGCATCGGTTAACAGCAGAGTGATGAAACGAGCACTTCGAATTCTTGGGCTCGTCGTCGGCGGGCTGGTCCTCGGCCTCGCTGGGGTGTTCTTCTGGGCGAGCTCCGGGGCACTGTCCGACGACGAGCTTGCGCAGGTGCGGACCTACACGGCGCAGCCCGACACAACGCGGCCGGACACGCTCACGGTGACAACCTACAACATCGGTTATCTCTCCGGCATGAGGAACAACGAGCCGGTGGTGCGGCCCGACAGCCTGTTCCACGCGAACATGGACCAGGCCGCTGGCTATCTCCGAGCGGCGGCCCCCGACATCGTGGCCCTTCAAGAGATCGACTTTGGAGGGGCCCGGGCCGCGCACGTGCACCAGCTGGATACCCTGGCCGCCCGTCTCGGGTACCCGGGGGCGGCGCAGGCCGTGAACTGGGACGAGCGGTACCTGCCGTTTCCGTACGGCCGTCCCGCCGTGCATTTCGGGCGCACCCTCTCCGGGCAGGCCGTCCTCAGCCGCTTCCCCGTCCGGAGGCACGTGCGGAGGACGCTCCCGCGTCCGCCGCAGCCGTTTTTCCGGGACGCGTTCTACCTCGACCGCCTGGCACAGGTCGGGGTGGTCGATGTGGACGGCCGCCCGCTCGCGGTCATCAACGTGCACCTGGAGGCCTTCGACGTTGGGACGCGCGAGACGCAGGCCCGCGTCGTGAACGATCTCTATCGCCGCCTCGCCGACAGGGGCATCCCGACGCTTCTGCTCGGCGACTTCAATAGTTCCCTCTCGTCCGGCGAGGAGGGGGGGCAAGCCGGAGCGGAGGACGCAACGATGCAGCACATACTGGCGGGCACGGACCTGCGCTCGGCCGTCAACACCGCTTCGGCCGACACGGCGAGCGCCACGTACCCGGCCGACGCTCCTGCCCGAACGATCGATCACATCTTTTATCCCCCTCAGTTCTTCGAGGCGGTGGACACACAGCGATGGTGCGGCAGGCCTGCGCCCCCGTCCGACCACTGCGCCGTGACGGCCGCACTGCGCCTCCCGTCCCGGGCCAAATGGCCCTCCCACGAGGCCCTGCCGCCCCTGGAGGATTCGCCGACCGAGTAGCCGAGACGCCCGTCCGGAACGCCGCGGCCGCTTGCGCCCCCACGCGCCATCCCCAAACGCCTACGCCGTCTCCAGTTCGCGCGCCTGCTCCTCCTCCGGGGCGCTCCAGTCGGTCGCCTCGGCCACGTGCTGGCACTGGTGGCACCGGATGTCGCGGTCTTGAACCTGACAGCAGGGGCGCTCGGAGGCCGGCGTCGGGGTCTGCACGTTGGGCAACTGAAGCTGGGCGGCCGTCATGTCGGCCAGCGTCTCGATGAACTTGGGGTGGCTGTTCAGGCCCGGCATGACCTCGTAGTGCTCCGGGATCGGGGCGCCCTCCTCTTCGAGGTCCTCCGGAATCTCGATGGCCAACTCGTAACTCGTCTCGATGTGGTCCGTCACGAACGCCACCGGAATGACGAGCACGTCTTCGCCTTCCTCGGCCAGCTCCTCTACGGTGTCGTCCGTCGCGGGCGTCAGCCACTCCGACGGCCCGACCTTGCTCTGGAAGGCCGTGCTGAAGTCGTGGTCGAACCCGCGGTGCTCCATCAAGTGCTTCACCGTGGAGTGGACGAGACAGCAGTACGGGTCGTCCCGGTCTTTCATTTCCGAGAGGGGCGTCCCGTGCGCACTAAAGAGAAGGTGCACGTCGTCCCGCACGTCGTCCGGGAAGCGCTCCAGGCCCTCGTCGATCCGGTCACTCAGTGCCTCGATGTACTTCGGGTACGTGGCGTACTCGAAGACGGAAGTCGTGGGCCAGGCCGGAATCTCGCCCGCCTTTTCCAGCTCGTGCCAGTACACGAGCGAGGCGCCGGTCGTGGTCTTGGAGTACTGGGGGTAGAGGGGGAGCAGCACGACCTTGTCGACGCCGTCCTCCTGCATCTGCGCCGCCGCGTCTTCGCTGAACGGCTCCCAGTAGCGCATCGCCATGTACGTCTTGAACGTGGCGCCCGTCTCCGCGGCGTACTGCTCGTTGAGGGTCTGCTCCAGGTTGTCGGCCTGGTCGCGGGTGAGGGGATTGATGGGCGAGCCCCCGTCGTCACTGATCTCCTTGTAGTCCTCCGCGACCGACTGGGACCGGAAGTACGAGATAATCTTGGAGAACGCCTGTCGCACGCGGCCCCGCGCCTGGAAATAGACGACCTCCGAAAAGTCGATGATCGCCGGGTCCATAAACAAGTTGTAGAGGAACGGCTCCACGGACTCCTCGCCGTCCGGGCCGCCCAGGTTGAGGAGCACGACCCCTACCGTATCGCCCGACTCCACGCCGAGCTTGGCCGATGGAAAAAACTCTCCCTCCACCAGACGGGGGTCACTGTTGTACTCCTCACGGTCGTAGCGCTGTATGAACTCGTAGGGCGTCATTGGGGGCAACGGTCGCTTGGAAAAGGGATGTCATAATGGCAAATACAGAACGAAAGCGCCGGTCGAAAGACTCAACGGGCACCCCGATCGTTGCAAATGCGTTTCGTGATTGTAGCAACGTGGAAGGGGCCATCTCGGTCCCGAATTCTCCGTCGATTTAGATTTGACGCACCTGGAGGGCCGGACGGCAGGCGCACGTCCTCGCGGGCGCGGCTGAGACAAAAAACACCTGATGCGCCGCCGGATACGCCTGTTGAGACGCCCACGCACCTGTGCTCGTTCAGAACCGGCCGTCCCCCCATGTCCCTTCCCCGACGTCGATTCCTCACCCTTGGTGCGGCGGGGGCCGCCACGTGTGCCCTGCGTCCCGAACGTCTGCTGTGGGCGGCCGGCCGGGCCGGGTGGGAGGCGAGCGTCGCCCTGCCCTGGGCGACCCAGGAGGTCTACGGCACGACGTGGAACGGGCGGATCGTGGTTGCGGGCGGACTCCGCTCCGGGGCCGATCGTGACCGCCGGTTCACGACGCTGGAAGAGACGGCCCTTTTCGACCCCTCTACGGAGGCGTGGACGCGCGGGCCGGCCCTTCCGTCCCCGCGCCACCACATCGTACTCGCGGAGGCCGATGGCACGGTGTACGGGTTCGGGGGATTCGTGGGAGAGACCCTGCGCAACGGATTTCAGTTCCGGCCCGACGTGTACGCGTTCGACGGAGGCCAGTGGGCCCGCATCGGGACAATGCCCACGCCGCTCGGCGAGACGGTTGCGCTCGCGGTCGAGGAGCGGGTCCATCTCGTGACGGGCAGTCTCCACCCGGACGACGGCGCGTCGGATGGGGCCTCTCGTGCCCACCTGGTCTACGACTCCGGCGCCGATGCCTGGAGCGAGGCGCGCCCGGTGCCCACGGGCCGGAGCAGTGCCACAGGGGCGGTCATTGACGGGCGCCTTTACGTCGTGGGCGGACGTCGCACGGAGGGCGGGGTGACCAACCTCGGGGCGGTGGAGCGGTACGAGCCGACGACGGACACGTGGACCGAATTGCGCCCGTTGCCCCAGCCGTCCGGGGGACTGGCGGGGGCTGCGCTCGATGGTACGCTCTACGTCTTCGGGGGCGAGTACTTCTCGGGAGATGGGGGCGTGTACGGACGCACGTGGGCGTACGACCCGGACGTAGACGCCTGGACCCAACATGCCCCCATGCCGACGCCGCGGCACGGCCTCGCAGGAGCCGCCCTCGGGGGGCACATCTACGCCATCGGCGGCAATCCCGCCGCCGGCATCGGGGCCGCCACCTCGTCCGTCGTCGAACGCCTATCCCCCACCACCGACTGATTCGCTTCTCCCCGTTCCCCAACTGCCGCGACCATTGACGTCTACCCCGCCATCGCGTGTCCCTGGTGCTACGTGGGGCGCACCGTTCGTTTCGTCGTCGAAGAAACGTTTGGCGACGGGAGCCGCGTGCAGCAGATGTTTGATCGGGGTCGAGAGATGGGAGAAGCGGAGGGACTCCGGCTCGATGCTTGAGGCCATCGATGCGGCCCCCAATACGACCGAGGCGCACCGGCTCGTTCTCTGCCCAGGGTCGAGGCTCCAGAAGAGAAACGGCCACGGCGCTGTTTCGGGCATACTTCGCGAACGGCCCAAACGTCTCGGCCCCCGAGGGGCTCGTGGGCTGTGCCGCCGCGGCCATGCCGGGGGCCTCCGTGATGAAATAGAGGACGTAGGGCAGCGACTCGTGGGCGGGGGGGAAGGGGCCATTGTCGCTTGGCCGCATGCCTTCGACATTCGGTCCGCCAGGTTGTACCTTCGAACCAGGACGAACAGACACTGCACGTGTCCCTCTTCTTTGCTCTCAGATCGATCACGTCGAGCGAACACATGGGCCGAACGCGCATCATGTCTCCGGAGCGAGTCCGCCGCACGCTCCGGCGTCTCGCATACGAAATTATCGAGCACAATCGCGGGGCCGAATCGCTTGAGCTATTCGGGATCCGACGGAGCGGCGTGCCGCCGGCCCGGGTCGTGGCCGATGAGATTGGGGAGGTGGAGGAACAGGCCCTGGAGCCTTACGACCTCGACGTGACGCCCTTTCGGGACGACCGCCCCGATCTGGCCCCCCCTGAGGAGACGCCCCACGACGTGGACGTGACGGATCGGGACGTGATTCTCGTCGACGACGTCGTATTCACGGGCCGTACGGCGCGGGCCGCGCTCGACGCTGTTCTGCAGTACGGGCGCCCGCGCAGCATTCAGCTCGTCGTCCTCGTTGATCGGGGGCACCGGGAGTATCCCATCCAGCCGGACTTCACCGGCCGTCGCCTCCAGACGAAGCACGACGAGGAGGTGGTCGTGGAGGCCGACGGCGAGTTTGCGGTATATGTAGAGGATTGAGAACCTGTTTGGTGGATGGATATTTAGCCGAGACACAGCGGGCGATGTGCACGAACGGGACCCAAACGAGCCCTGTAGCGGCGCTACCGGGCGAGTGCAGAACCCGTTCTGCACGAGATCCGCGAAGTCGCAGGCCATAGACAGTCCGCCAAACAGGTTCTAAAGGCCCTTTTCCTCGTCGGTATCAACTGGGGGCCGTGGTGTCCTGAGCGATGGAGTCCGGCTTGGGCACCGCAGTCGAGTCGTCGGTCGTGAAGAGTCGAATTTCGGTGCCGGCACGCACCTTTGTGGTTGGGGCGCGGCCCTGACGTTGGACAAAACGCCGGGACGACGATGTGTCGGACGGTTGGCTGGGGGCGTCGGAGGGGTCGGCTGTACGCGGGTCCAGAACGATGGCCCGGAGTTGCCGGGCCCGCAACAGACGTCGGGCCCGTTCGACCGTCCGTCCGGCGGTGTTGGGGACCTGAACAGTGTCCGTGCCGAGCCCCGTGCTGTACCAAAGGTCTACGGTGCCGCCCGTTTTTAAGGAGTCGCCCGGTTCCGGGCGCTGCCGGGTGATCGTATTCGGGTAGGGGGAGGGAAGCGAGTCGGGCTCGACCGTACCCACGGCAAGGCCGAGTGAGGAGACCCGGTTTTTGGCCTCCCGCACCGAGATGCCGTTGAGGTCGGGGATGTTCACCACAGGGGCCTCGCCCGCGTTCACCGTCAGGTACACGCGTCGCCCCGGCTTCACGCCCGAGTTGGGAGGAGGATTTTGGTCCACCACCGTCTCCCGGGGAACGTTCGGGTTGAAGCGGCCCACCTCACGCTTGACCTGTAGGTCTCGGGCCTCAATACGCTTCTTGGCCTCCAGAAACGATTGACTCTCCACGTTGGGGACCTGGACGGACACCCCGTGCCGGGTGTACGTCGGCATGAGGACAGCGTCGACCAGGAAATACGCGCCCACGCCGAGTAGCAGAAGGCCGCCGAGCCCGCCCCAGAAGTACGTATTTCGGAGGAGGGTGCGGAACCAGTTCAGCAGGGCCCGGAGGGGCGGAGGGAGGCGCATCGCTTGGGAGGCAGTAGCGAGAGACACTGGAGGCGATGGGCGGCAGGGACCCGGAACGACGGGCCGGAGCCCCTGCTCGGCGTGACGGCAGAGTAACACGAGTGCACCCCTGCAGTTTCCGGAGGCTGAGGAGGAGAACGAAGCCGTCAGGGCTCCACTCGTTCTTGACACGGCGACGAGGAACAGCATAAGAGGCAGAAGGTCTAATGCGAGTCCCGAAACGGGAGGCGACGGCGCAGCCGACGCCCTCCACGGAGGGATGCAGTCCGCAACCAATTTAACTTCGATTCACGCGAGGCGTTGAAACCAACGATTCCTCGCTGGGTCTAATGCGGACGCAGTGAGACAAGAGGGCGAGACGACGCCCACTTGGCCTCGCGGAGAGAAGACGGTCCTTGTAGAGAATGTGAAACAAGGAACGCAGGCCTTGACATTGAAGGCAGATCTCCGTACTGTAATAGTCCGCGTTCACCGGAAAAACGGCGACGCGGCGATGTTCTTTGACGGAATTGGAAGCACAGCGAGTCCTTGTCGATTCCTTTCTGCCCTCGGGCAGAAAATGAATGCGATCGAGCTAGACCGAACTTTCCTACTACGGAGAGTTTGATCCTAGCTCAGGACGAACGCTGGCGGCAGGCT